>NZ_JBJLSE010000014.1:0-68016 GCF_050871845.1 Kineococcus arenarius subsp. arenarius | reverse complement strand
ATTAGCGTGGGACATGAAGGCCTCTCGGTCGTTGGGCGGACGGCGTCAGACACCTCCACCCAGCACCAAGGGGCCTTCTTCGATCAAGCACCCACCCGGCGTGTCACCAACCTCATGGCCGAGTACAGCTAGGCGCCCGGCCCCCGCGCGGCGGCGCCCCGGCACCGGGTGGTGCCGGGGCGCCGCCGGGGGCGGGGTTCAGCCGCTGAACGGCTCCACCTTCTGCACCTTCACCGGGATCTGCCGGCCGCTGGGGGCGGTGTAGCTCACCTCGTCGCCGGGCTTGCGGCCCAGGACGGCCGCACCCAGCGGCGAGCGCTCGCTGTACACGTCCATCCCGCCGGCGTCGCCGACCTCGCGGCTGCCCAGCAGGAAGCGCATCTCCTCGCCGGCCAGCTCCACCGTCACCACCGAGCCGAGGGTGACCTCCCCGGACGCCGAGGCGGCCGCCTCGCCCACCTTCGCGGTCTCCAGCAGGTGGCGCAGCTGCCGGATGCGCAGCTCCTGCTTGCCCTGCTCCTCCTTGGCCGCGTGGTACCCGGCGTTCTCCTTGAGGTCGCCCTCCTCGCGGGCCTGCTCGATGCGCTTGGCGAGCTCGGTGCGGCCCGGGCCGGAGAGGTGCTCGTACTCGGCCTTCAGCCGGTCGTAGGCGTCCTGGGTCAGCCAGGTGACGCTGCCGCTGGTGGTCTCGCTCACGCTGCTCGCTCCTCGTCGCACGTCCTCGGGCGAGTCCTGGTGCCCGCCCCAAACACCGAGTCGCCCGGCCCCGCGACCGCGGGAGCGAGCGACTCGAAGGGACAACGTTAGCCCCGCCGGGCTCAGCCATCCACCGCCACGCACGACTCCACCTGCACGGTGACCGCCCGGGACGTGGTGCGCAGCCGCACCTCCCGCTGCACCTCCCGCTCCGGGCCGGCGGGCACGTCCACCCGCAGCAGCCCCACCTCCGCGGAGGAGGAGTCCAGGGCGTGCACGGTGCACTGCACCGCGGTGCCCGGCTCGCGCGCCACCGCGAAGCGCAGCTGCGCCGTGCCGTCGTCCAGCACGCTGTGGGAGATCACCGTGTAGGCCGGGCCCTGCGTCTGCCACACCGCGACCCACACCCCGTACGCCAGGACCAGCACCGCCCCCAGGACCGCCGCGGCCACCGGCAGCGGCCGCCGGTACCAGGGCCGGTCCGGGCGCGGCCGGCGCCCGTAGCGGGTCGCGAGCAGGTCGTCGGTGGTGTCGCTGGGCACGCGGTGCTCCCCGGGGGTGCGGGCGGGCGCCGGAGGGGGGTGTGCCGCCGCCCGGCGCGGTGGGCGAGGATGTGTCCCGATGGTCGCACCCGCCGCGGGCGGGGTGGCGACGGCGGGGGAGTGGAGGAGGAGCCCAGTGGCGGAGACGCTGCGGCTGATGGCCGTGCACGCGCACCCGGACGACGAGTCGAGCAAGGGCGCCGCGTCGATGGCGCGCTACGCGGCCGAGGGCGTGGAGGTCCTGGTCGTGTCCTGCACCGGCGGCGAGCGCGGCGACGTGCTCAACCCGCGGCTGCAGGGCGACGCGCGGATGCTGCGCGACATGGCCGAGTACCGGCGCCGGGAGATGGCCGAGGCCGCGCGCGTCCTGGGCGTGCAGCACCGCTGGCTCGGCTACGTGGACTCCGGCCTGCCCGAGGGCGACCCGCTGCCCCCGCTGCCGGCGGGCTGCTTCGCGCTGGAGCCGGAGGAGTTCACCGTCAACGCCCTCGTGCACGTGGTGCGGGAGTTCCGGCCCCACGTCATGACCACGTACGACGAGTCCGGCGGCTACCCGCACCCGGACCACATCATGTGCCACCGGGTCTCGCGCGCGGCGTTCGACGCCGCCGCCGACCCGGACCGCTTCCCGCTGGCCGGGCCGGCGTGGCGCACCTCGAAGCTCTACTACCACGCGAACTTCTCCCTCGAGCGGATGACGACCTTCCACGAGGCGCTGCTCGCCCGCGGGATGGAGTCGCCCTACGGGGAGTGGATGGAGCGCATCCGGAAGGCGCAGGAGGACCCCGCGGCGCCGAAGCGCGTGGAGCTGGAGGTCACCACCCGCGTGGAGTGCGCCGACTTCTTCGAGACCCGCGACCGCGCCCTGCTCGCCCACGCCACCCAGATCGACCCCGACGGGTTCTTCTTCGGCGTGCCGAACGAGCTGCAGCGCGAGCTGTGGCCCACCGAGGACTACCACCTCGCGGTCTCGCACGTGCCCACCGAGCTGCCCGAGGACGACCTGTTCGCCGGGCTGCGCGCCCGGGTGCCGGCGTGAGCGCGCTGAGCGGCGGGGCGCCGGTGCTCGCCGGGACCCCGGTGCCCACCTCGACGGCCACGGCGACGTCCACCCAGGAGGTGTCGATCGACCCGGACCTCGTCACCCCGGGCCTGGGGGGGTTCTTGACCCTCTTCGCCCTGGCCATGGCGCTGTACTTCCTCGGGCGCGGCATGGCCCGCCGGGTGCAGCGGGTGAACCAGCGCGCCCGCCTGGACGCCGAGGAGCGCGCCGAAGCCGCCGCGGCACGGACCAGCGGCGACGCCGGGCAGCCGGACGGACGCCGGGAGGGCTGAGCCTCAGCGCCGCGGCACCGGCGTGGTGCGCTCGCCGGCCGGGCGGGCCAGGTGCTCCTCCACGGCGGCCAGCACCGCGACCGCCTCGCGCGCGCGCCCCACGCCCTGCGGGTGCTCGCGCCCGGTGGCGGCGCACTCGCGCAACTGGTCCACCGCGCGGGCGAACCCCTCCTGCGGGGTGCCGTGGAAGCGCGGCAGGTCGTGCCGCCCGCCCGGCCCCCACACCGTCGCGAACGACCCACCCGCCCCGGCCGGCGCGGTCAGCGTCAGCGACAGCGCGCTGCCGGCCCCGCCGGCGTGCTCCAGCGCCACGTTCACCGCGTCCCGCACGCCGCGCCCGGCGCTGACCCGCTCCACCGGCGGCAGCAGCTCCCGCAGGATCGACAGCGCGTGCGGGCCGGTGTCCCACAGCCCGCCGCGCTCGCGGCGCCACGCCGAGGCGCCGTACGGGTTGCCGGGGACGTCGACGGTGCCGGCCCAGCGGGCGATCGCCCCCTCCCACGGGCCGTGCTCGGCGGCCAGGGCGCGCATCCGCTCCAGCCAGCGCGTGACGTCCGGCTGGAACAGGTAGGTCGTGTACGTCACCGAGGCGACACCGCCCTCGCGCACCGCCGCCACCACGTCGTCGGCGGCCGCCACGTCCAGCGCCAGGGGCTTCTCCACCAGCACGTGCCGGCCGGCCCGGGCGGCGCGTGCCGCCAGCGGCGCCTGCACGTGCGGGGGCAGTGCGATCGTCACCGCGTCCACCTGCTCGATCAGCTCCTCCGGGGAGGCGAAGGCGCGCCCACCGACCTGCTCGGCCACCGCGGCCGCCCTGGCCGGGTCGCGGCCGGCGAAGCCCACCAGTTCCACGTCAGGGTGGGCGGCCAGCGCCGCCCCGTGGCAGGTCCGCGCCCAGTGGCCGGTGCCGAGGACCCCGAAGCGTCGCGGTGCGTCGTTCACGCGACCACCCTGCCGCACCCGTGTCCGTGCAGCGGTACCGGGCCGCGGAGCCGTCGGCTGGCGTCGGGGAGGTGAGCGCGGAGACGCACGCGGGCGCCCGGGACGTCCCCATGTCCTGGGACGAGTACGTCGCGCTCGGCGAGGGCGTCCGCGGCGAGTACGTCGACGGGAAGCTGCACGTGCCCCCTCGGCCCACCTTCCGGCACCAGGTCGCGTGCACGCGGCTCACCGGCCTCCTCGCCGGTGCCGGGCACCTCGCGGTCGCCGACTGGGCGTGGAAGCCCGGTGCGCACGAGTGGCACCCCGACGTGATGGTCGTCGGCGAGGACGTCGACGTCAGTGCGAACCGGTACACCGGGCGACCCCGGTTGATCGTGGAAGTGCTGTCGTCCAACGCCACCGACGACACGATCCGCAAGATGCACCAGTACGCCCTGCACGGGCTGCCGCACTACTGGATCCTCGGGCAGTACGAGCGCACGCTGTGGACCTACGAGCTGACCGCGAGCACCTTCCGGCAGACCGCGGAGATCACCGACCGCGGGACCCCGCCCGGGTGGGACGTGGAGGTCGCCGTGGACGAGGTGCTGCTGCGGTAGGCGCGCGGTCGTGAGCGGACCCGGCCGCCGGTGGCGCTCCGGTCGTCGCGGATCGCCGCCCGCCGCCTCAGCGGCCGGCGCGCTGCACGACCCCACCGCTGTGGACGGTCTTGACCTCCACGCCACCACCCCGGCGGGCACAGCTTCGAGGTGGGTGTCACGACTGCGCGGACGGTCGGGGTGGGGGCGAACCGCGCCGGTGAGCCGGCGAGGTGCTGCCAGGCGGCCCGCACGGTCTCGACGAGCGGGTCGCGGGTCACGGGATCGAGGTCGTCGTGGCCTTCGGTCGCTGCTTCGTGCCCGAGCCTCGCGCGTGGAAGGCCAAGGCCGCCTGCATCCAGTACGCGAACTCCTCCTGCGTGGCGAGGGCTTCCGCGTCGACCGTGATCCACCCGGGGCCCATCGATCGTCCCTCGCCCATCTCGGCTCGCCGGGCCCCGGGCTTGTGCAGGTGCTGGGCGTCACTGTCGGGTGCGACCCGGACGAGCAGGCCGGACCCGCCGGCGGAGACGCAGACGAGCATCCGCTCATCCACCATGAAGGCCAGTCCGCCGAACATCTTGACCTCGCGGACCTCGCGATCGGTCAGCGCGGTCCGGACGCGGTCCGCCACCTGCGTGTTGTGGGCCACGACGAGCGCTCCTCTCGTTGACGACCCGGTGGCTGCTCCGGGCCTTCGGCATTGTGCTGGTGGTCGAAGAGCGCGTCACCCACTTCTCGACAGATGCGGACGTCCTGGTCAGCGGGATGACCGTGAAGTCGCTGGCCACGCGGACGGCGGGATGACCGCGAGGTGCGCGGTCAGGTGCCCTTCGCGGTCGACTGGGTCGAGGTGCCGTCGTCAGGGGAGCGGGTGGCGACCTGGGCCAGCCAGGCATCGGTGTCCGTGCACGCCCGTCGCGCCTGCTCGTTGCCGGCTTCCGGCTGCCCGGGCCCGTCGACGGCCGCGCTCCAGGCCCGCCCGTGCTGCAGCGCGGTGTAGCGGATACCCAGCCAGAACCCCGGCTCCTGCACCTGCAAGCCGTCCTCGTCCCTCTCGGCCTCGCGGGCGCGGTCGACGAGGACCTGGGTGACGTAGGCGCGCCCGTTGCCGTCGGTACCTTCGAGCACCACGATGCGCGAGCCGGCCTGTGACGGCGTGGCCGGCAGTGCCACGGTGCACAGCTCCTTCGGCGCTCGATCGGGACCGGGGGCGTCCAAGGGCGTGAACTCGATGGCGCTGGACATGCCGGGGCAACCGTCGTTCTCGGCGCACAACCGCTGCATCGCCTCCTCAGTGCGCTGCGTGGCCAGGGCGACGACGTGGGCGACGGCGGTCCGGGCCTCGGCGTCGCTGACGGCGGCGACGGGCAGCTCTTCCTGTCCAGAGCATCCGCTGAGCACACCGGCCAAGATCAGCACGCACAGCGTGGTGGGCAGCAGCACGCGGCGCGATGTGGTCACGCTATCGACGGTACCCAGCAGGTGCCCCGCGTCGAGGGCGATGCGGGGCATCTGGACCCGGCGGGCTGCTGACACCAGCGCACGGTCGGACATCGACACGTGTGGTCGTCGTCGGTCGCTGACGACCACACACAACGCGGGATGAGCGTGAACTCGTCAACGGCCCTGCTCGGGGTGGCCGTGAAGTTGGGCGCCCGCTGCTCCGAGCGGGGCGAGCCTGGAGGTTCGTCGTCTTCGGTCACCGGTCATCGAGCAGACTCCAGGTGTGCGTCACGTCCTGCTCCTGACCTCCCTGCTGGTGGCGATCACCGCCTGCACTTCCCCGACCGACCCGGTGAGGACCTCCCCCGCTGAGCAGGGTGAGCTTGAGAGCTCGGCGGTGAGCTCGGACTCCTTCTGGGCCGACGATCCCGGGTCAGGGTGCCAACCGCCGCCAGATGCGGTGGAGGGCGGCGCCTGGTTGTGCGCAGAGCAGACCACTCCGGACCCGCAGGCCGAGCAGGAGCGGCTGGCGGCTCTGACCCAGGAGGCGCAAGACTCCTCGCCGCAGGACGCCCAGCGGGCCGAGGAGGAACGGCTGCGGCAGGTGATGGCCGGGGACGAAACTGCGCACCCCGAGCTGACTGCTGAGGACGAGGCGCTGGCGGCGTCCGGGGACCTGCCCGCGGACCGGGGATCGCTGCTGATCCGCACCGACTTCACCCACCAGCCGCGGTGGGAGGCGTTGGTCAGCGCTCTGCAGACGCCGAGCCCGGAGGGGTTCGTGCCCTTCCTGAGCACCGTCGAGCACCAGCGGTGGGCGGATGCGTCCATCGCCGATGTGGCGGCGGCTGCCCCACCGGACGTGCTGCTGGTGCTCGCCGATGCGACGGCGCTGTCCTCGCCGGAGATGCCGCTGCTGGTGCTGCAGGTGCATGGTGGTGCCGTCCAGCAGCTGCGCGTGGCACCGCAGGCCCTGGCGTCGGTGGAGAACAACCTGTCGATCGCCAACATGGACTGGGAGGACTTCGCAGGCTCCACCGATCCTGACGGGGTCTTCCGCGGCTTCGCCTGAACGCCGATCGCCGGCGGTGGGCGGGGTGGTGGCGCGGCCGGGCGCCGCGACACCCGCCTTGCGGCACGGGGGTCAGTGTGAACAACGCGGGATGAGAGTGAAGTCGCCCGCCCTCTGCGGGGGCGCGCTGTTCGCTGACCTGGAGCTCGACTGCTCAGGCGTTGCTGCCTGACGTGGGGGTGACCACGGCGGAGGCGTACGTCGGGTCGGGTTCGATGGGGGTGATGACGTCCACCAGGACGCCGTCGGGCGCGGCGAGGATGAAGTGCCGCTGCCCGAACGGCTCGGAGCGCAGATCCAGCACTGCGGTCAAGGGCCCGTCCAGGACGAGTCGGCGGTACTGCTCGTCGACGTCGTCGACTTCGAGGTTGACCAGCAGGGCACCGGTGGGCCGGCGGTGGGTGGCCGGGACGCTCTCGTGGTCGGCGGCGACGATGCCCAGTTCCCACTGCTGCCGGCGCAGGCTGACGTACCAGCCGGCGTCGAAAGTGGTCTCGAAGCCGAAGCGGGCGCGCCAGAAGTCGGCGGCGGCGGCGACGTCGGAGCTGAGCAGGACGGGGTAGGCGCTGGCGATCTGCACGGTGTGCTCCTGGGGCGATCGGGGAGTGGGGTGGCGCTGTTACGCTTACATACAGACAGTCTGTATGTAAATGGTCGTCGGCCGTGCACCGCGACAGATCGGGAGGGAGCAGGGGTGCGCACCACCAAGGCGCAGAGCGAGGCCACGGCTGCTGCGGTGCTGGACGCTGCGCAACGCTTGTACGGCGAACGCGGCTACGCCGACGTCGCCCTGGAGGAGATCGCCCGCACCGTCGGGGTCAGCCGCGGCGCGCTCTACCACCACTTCGGCAGCCGTGAGGGGTTGTTCGTCGCGGTGCTGGAGCGGGTGCAGCAGCGGGTCGCCGAGCGGGTGCAGGAGGCGGCGCAGGCCGCTGAGGATGCCTGGGAGCAGCTGGTAGCTGGTTGCCGGGCGTTCCTGCTCGCCAGCACGGCGCAGGAGGTGCGCCGGGTTCTGCTGGTGGAGGCGCCGGCGGTGCTGGGCTGGGCCCGGTGGCGCGAGCTGGATGCTCGCCATTCCCGGCGCCTGCTGCACGAGGGGGTGCAGGAGCTGCAGCGTGCCGGGCGGTTGCACGACGCCCAGGCGGGGGCGGTGACCGCGGTGCTGTCCGGCGCCATGGACGAAGCGGCTTCCTGGGCCGCGAGCTGCCCCGACCCGGCTGCGGCCGTGGACCAGGCGTGGGAGGCGCTGCAGGTGCTGCTGGCGGCACTGCGCACCACCCACTGACCGATCTGCGACATCGGCGGCTCGGTCGGCGATGGCCACGCGGACGGCAACGTCTTCGCTCGTGGACGGGTGGGCGACCGCTCGCAGATCGACAGAAGCGTGAAGTCGGCCGGCCATGATCGCGCCCGGAAGGCGGGATGACCGCGCGTGTTGAGAAGGAGGGGTCGAACGTCTCAGGCCGATCGGCGGGGCCTTGCGGGTCGAGGCGGACCTCGTGGTTGGGCTGCTGGCAGGGTGGTGGTCATGGGAGTGCTGCGAGGAATCCGGAAGTACTTCGGGGTGGATCCGGTGCCTGTGCTGGAAGGCTTCACCAAGAGCTCGCGCGGGGTCAGGCTTCCGGTGTGCCGACGCTGTGGTGCGCTGGTGGCCTACGAAGCTCAGCGCTCCCACTCCGAGTGGCACCAGGCGGCTCGTTCGTAGCGAGTGCGCCGCCCCTTCGAGCCTGTGGCGAGGGAGCCTCGGCTGGCCTCAACTCACCCTGACAGACAGGGGAACGTCCGCAGATCGGCAGATGCGGACGTCCTGGCCAAGGCGGGATGACCGCGAAGTCGGCTGGTCAGCGGGCGGCGCCGTCGCCGACGCAAAGCCGTCGCCGGCAGGTGACAGCGTCCGCCACGATGACGGACGTGGAAGAGGTCGAGGTCGTCGTCGCCCATCGAGAGCGTGCGACCCTGCGCGTCGGTGACGTCTTCCTCAAGATCGACGCAGACCGGGCAGGCACCGACGTCGAGGTGGCCGCGATGGCCTTGGCGCCCATTCCGACACCACGGGTCCTCTGGCGCAATCCACCCGTGCTCGCGCTGGCCGCTCTGCCCGGAGCAGCGCTGGGGTGCCTGGGGCGCCCCTCGACCGCACCGCCCGGCGCCTGGGCTGCGGCGGGCGCCGTCATCCGGCGGCTGCACGACGCGCCGCTCCCGCCGTGGCCCGGCCCCGGCCTGGAGGGCATCGCGTCGAACCTCGACGAGCAGTGCCGGTGGCTCATCGCCGACGACGTGCTGCCCACCGATCTGGTCACCCGCAACCGGCAGGTCGCCGAGGCCGCTCTGCGGGAGTGGGTCCCGGTCTTCACCCACGGGGACCTGCAGGTCACTCACGTCTTCGTTCAGGGGGACACCGTCACCGGTGTGATCGACTGGTCCGAGGCGGCGCCCGGGGATGCGCTGTTCGACCTGGCTACCCTCACCCTCGGGCACGAGGAGCACCTCCACGACGTCGTCGCCGGCTACGGGTTGCCCGTGCACCTGGACGTGATCCGCGGCTGGTGGGCGGTGCGCAGCCTGTCGGCCATCCGGTGGCTGCTCGAGCACGGGTTCGACCCGTTCGCGCCGGGCTGCGAGGTCGATGTGCTCAAGGCGCGGATGTAGCGCTGGACGTCTTCGACGTCCTGGTCGCGGGATGACCGCGCGGTGGTGGAGCGTCGATAGTGCCTGTCGTAGCCTCCCGTCGTGATCATCGTGGTGGGCGAGCAGGCCGACGGGTGGGCGCAGGAGGCGCAGCGGTGACCGGGTTCGCGCTGCGCGTTGATGACGAGCTGGAGCTGGTGCTGCGCGAGGCGTGGACTGTGGCTCCCTTGCACGAGCTGATCATGTCCAACCTGCAGCACCTGCGGCCCTGGGAGCCGTGGGCTCGCGGCGAGCAGACCGAGGCGGACTTGAGCGCCTTCACCCGTCACGCGCTGGGTGAATGGGTCGAAGGGCGCAGCCTGCCGACCGCCCTGCGCTTCCGCGGACGCCTGGTCGGTGGGGTCGGAGCCCAGCTGAACGCCTACTTCGGCACCGCAGAGATCGGCTACTGGATCGACGCGGGCCATCAGGGGCGGGGGCTGGTGACCCGGGCGGTGGGCGCGTTCGTGCAGCACCTCTTCGAGGAGCGGGGTGTAGCGCGGGTGGAGATCCAGACCGCGGTGGGTAACCAGCGCAGCCGTGCGGTGGCGGAGCGGTTGGGCTTCGAGTTGGAGGGGGTCCTGCGCGCGGCTCAGCCGGCGCTGCAGGGTCGTCACGATGTGTGCGTCTACGGGAAGACGACACCTCCCGAGGCCTGACTTTGCAGACGGTGGTGCCTTCGCTACTGGCCTGGACATGGTCGGCAACCATCCGGAGATCGACAGAAGGGTGCGGTTGGTCAGGTGCCGGAGGCCATGTACGCGGCGAGGATGTAGTTGGGATGGCGGTCCAGGGTGGTCCTCGCCCGGTCGTAACGCATCGTCGTCCTCGGATCGGCGTGGCGGGCGGCGATCTGCACATCCCGCAGATCGACACCGGCGTCGAGCATGGTGGTGACGTAGGTGTGGCGCAGCATGTGCGGATGCATCCGCGGCAACCGGATCCGCGCGTCGGCGGCGAGGTGCTTGAGGCGGCGGGTCGCGGAGTGACGGTCCAGCCGCCCGCCGCGGGTGTTCAACATCAGCGCTCCGCTGCCGCGGTCGCCGATGGCTCGGTCCACCGCCCGTCCCACCGCTGGAGCGAGAGGGACGAGGACGACCTTGTGGCCCTTGCCCACCACTCGCAGGACCCGGTGGCCGTGCTCCTCACCGAGGTCGGCGATGTCGAGTCCGCAGGCCTCGAAGATCCGCAGGCCCAGCAGTCCGAGCAGGCAGACCATCGCGAAGTCGCACGGGTTGGCCGAGTCCCGCGACGTGGCGAGCAGCGCCTCCAGTTGCAGGTGGGACAGACCCAGGGTGGGTGACTCCGGGGGGACGTTGGGGCGGCGGACGTAGTCGGCCGGTGAGTGCTCCAGCAGCTCGTCGATGACGCAGGTCCGGTAGAAGCTGGCTACCACCGACGTCCGCCGCGACACCGTGGAGGCGGCGAAGTGCTGGGTCTCCTGCATCCAGCGGACGTAGAGCTCGATGTGGGGTCGGCGGGCTTGGAGGGGGCTGAGCTGCCGGAGTCGGCACCAGGTGAAGTAGGCGCGCAGGTCGGAGTCGGCGTGGCGGCGGGTCTCGCCGCGGTAGCGGGCGAGGTAGGCGGCGACGGCGAGGCGTAGGGGGTCGGTGCGCCAGGTCCCGTCGCCCAGGGCGATGGGGAGGTGGTCAGGGTTTGCTGAGGGTGAGGTCATGCTCGAGCGTGCCCTCAGGCCACATCCAGCTGCTATCGCCGGTGCCGGTGCCGGTGCCGGTGCCGGTGGGCCAGCGTGGTCAGCGTGCCGGTAGGAGGGCCGGTACCCGGCTGGTCGTGTCGATCAGCCAGTGCAGGCGTGGGGTGATGCGGCCGGCAGTGTCCAGCAGCTGGGTGTAGTCACGGTGCAGGTCACGGCCGTGGATGGGTTCGTGGTGGGCGATGCGGTTGCGCAGCTGACGCAGGTCGTCGACGGCGGAGTGCAGGCGCTGGCGGCGGACCTGGGCGAACGCTTCTCGCAGGCAGGGCTGCCACAGGCTGCGGTTGTACTCCTCGGCCAGCAGAGACCACCAGAAGCCGAAGGTGAGCTCGGCGACCACCCGGCCCGGCAGCTCCTCGCGTCCGTCGCGGGTGGCGGCCCTGATGGCGGTCATGACTTTGCGGCGGGCGTTGAGGGAGAGTGGCACCTGCGGGTGGCGGTACCAGGGCAGCTCCCCGGTCGGGGTGGGACCGAGGGCGACGTCCCGTCGGCCACCGGGTGCCTGGGCACTGTCGTGGGAGCCGGCTGATGCGGATGGGGCGAGGTCCAGGGTGGCGGCCCAGGCGGTCAGCTGCTGGTCCAGGCGGTTGCGCAGGCCGACCTCGAAGTAGTGCAGGGACTCGTAGAAGGCGGCGCTGAGCTGCACGTTGAGCGTGTAGAGGGTGAGCGCATCAGCCAGGTCGCCACCGGTGGCCTGGCGGTAGGGGGTCAGGCGGGGAGCAGACAGCAGCTCCTGCACGTCGGTGATCACTTCGGGTGTCACTCCGCGCCAGTCCACGCTGCCCTGCTCCTCACCTGCGGGCAGCCCGTCGCTTGCCTCCGCCGGTTGCCGATCCTAGACTGGAAGGCACGAGAGCCCCGGGATTCACGGCGTACCAGCTTCGGCTAGGGAAACCCCCCGGGGCCTTGTCATCTCCTGCTCCGGCTCCTTCCGGATTCGTTGGGCGTCGGCGGACCCGGCCACCGGGTGTCCGTGCAGCCGATGCATCACCGTCTGACCGTGAAGAGCAGGCCTGCACCGCGCGGTCGCCCGCCCGGACGGCGGGATGACCGGATGTGCGGTCGGGTTCTCAGCTGGTCCAGGCGAGCAGCCGGCGCGCTGAAGCGGGACCGATGGAGGGCCACAGGCGGATGCGCCATTCGTCTCCGGGCGTGGTGGAGCCTGGCCAGCCGCGGGTGATGAAGCGCCGACCGGTGATGAGCGCGTGGTACTCCCCGCTGGGCACGGGCAGCTGGGTGCCTTCCAGGGTCGGGGACTGGTAGTAGAGGCCGTACTCGCTGACGCTGAGGTGTGCTTCGTAGGCTTCTTGCCAGTCCTGCAGGTCATCCTCAGCCGGCGCGCTCCAGCGCTCCAGCGTCAAGGGCATCTCGAAGTTGTTCTGGTGCGGGCAGGTGATGACCAGGCAATGGCGCTCCTGAGCGATGTGGTCGCCCTTGAGGGCTCGCTGCAGCAGAGCCTCGGTGTCGAGGTCGTCGCTCCAGTAGTCGGTCCACAGGTCGAACTGGCCGTAGTCCATGGCCACGACGACGTTGTGTGAGTCGGTGAGGTGAGCTTGATCCACATCTGCACTGTGGCATGCCCGCCCGCCTCGCATCGGGTGATGCAGGTGATCGCCGCGCTCAGCGATCGCTTGCTTTTCGACATGATCGCTGGGTCGTTGACCGCGCGGAACAGCGGGATGACCGTGAAGTCGGGGGTGACCAACCATCCCCCCCACCTGCCAGCGCGCGAGCATCATGCGGAGATGGACAGCAGAGTCGCTGATGCCCCGCCGAGACGACCCGTCTCCCTCGTCGCGGTGCTGGGCGTGGCCCTGCTGCTCTTCGCCGTCGGGACGGGCGCGTGGGTGGTGTGGCAGCTCACCGCCGACGGGCGAGCCCCGGCGGCGTTCCGGGAGCGTCCCGCCTTGCCGCAGTGCGCGCCGATCACCGTCCCCCAGGGCCGGCCTGTCCCGGCGGCTCTGCAGGATTGCCTACTCGGTGCGGGCGCGCAGCACGAGGGGGTGGAGGTCCAGGTGACGTCCCTGACCACGGAAGGGGATCCGATCAGGACGTACTACCGGGTGCTGCCCGGTGGCGGGGTGGAGGTCTTCACCGACGCCACCGCGGACTCCTTCGGCTCTGGGGAGTGGAGCCATGACCGGTGTCCTGATGTCGCGGCGTTGGAGAGCGGGGAGGGCTGCCAGCCTGCGTGATCGACGCCCACAACGCGGGATGACCGGATGGTCGTCCGTCGAGGTGGTGACCAGGTGCCTCGGTGGGCAGAGGCAAGGTTCAGCGTTGCGGCACGCCCGCATCGCGCAGCGCGTGGAGGAGCTCTTCAGCGCGGTGGGTGTTGATCGAGTAGGTCCGGTGCCGATCGGGAACGTGGATCTCCACGACGTCGCCGTGTCCCATTAATAGGGCCCAGTGCCCGCCTCCGAGGAAGCGGATGCCCACTCCGCCGGCACGCACTGCGCTGAGCGAGGCGCGCGTGGCGGTGCTGATCTGGCTGATCGGGACGCTGGTGCGCCACAGGCCGCTGAGCGAGATGCGCAGCACGGCCCCGCCCTGGCCGCTGACGGCGTGCTCGGCGCTGTCGACGGGTGCTGCGTCCGGGCGAGTGACCTGAACGGTGCTGTGCAGGAAGGCGGTCGCGGTGCACAGCACCGGCACGCTGATCATCGCGATGCCACCGGCGATGCGGTCGTCGCGGTCCGCGTCCTGACCCAGCAGCGAGAGGGCGATGGGCGCGGCCACGAGCACGCCCAGAGCGATGAGCGCGGCGCGCAACCAGGCGGGAAAGCGCAACCGCTCGGTGAAGACGACCACGTCCGCTGCTCCCTCCCGCTGCCACCGCTCAGCGCCGGGGCACGACCCCGTCGCGTGCTCGATCGACGTGATCCCAAGGGTCCGTGCTGTTCGTCATCAAGGGTAGCGGTGGGTGATTGCTTGAGGAATCGAGCAGAGACCGGAAGCTCGCTTGCTCATCGACTACTTGTTCACTTCTTCTACGGCAACAGCCCGGCCAGGCTGTGTCGAGGTGCCCGACGTGTCGTTCCCTTATCGACTGCCCACCAGCTCCACCGGTGTGGTTCTCACATGGTCTGCGCCGCGTCGGGCACCGCTGGCGGGGAGTGGCTCAAGAGAGGTCTGCTCGGTCACCCCGAAGTAGTGCTGCCCACCCCACCCCATCAGAGGCCAGGACGAGGCGGGGGCAGCGATGAGGACACGGAGATCAACAGCACCTCGGGCAGTGGTCTCGGCGGTGGTCATCGGGATGGATCCGCACAAGCGTTCGGCCACGATCGAGGTCGTCGACGAAGCGGAGCACGTCCTGCTGAGCCAGCGCTTCGCCACCGGCACCGACGGCTACCGGGCCATGTGCGCGAAGTCGTCTGCTGGTCGGCGCCCGCACGATCACAGGGTGACGACTTCGGCGAGTTCTTCCGCTCCCAGGTCCGCAGCGCCGGCGCGCGGCTGTCGGCCTGCGGCGACGACCGCGGCCGCCGGTCGCCCGTAACCGGCGGCAACGGCTTCATCGGGAGGCAGTGCGTCGAAGCCTCTGTGCAGGACGGGCAGGCGGCGCAGTCGCTCAGCGCCGGTCGCGCTGTCGGTGGTGACGAGGACGTCGGGGTGCAGCTCGGCCGGGGGTGCGGCGCTGATGGCCGACTCGCCGGTCAGGAGACCGACGACAGCCGTGGGACGCGAGCCCAGCGCCCGTGCCACCAGCACGTCCCGGCCGCCAGGGTCCGGCGACGCCGCCCGCGATCGGGAGCGGATCGCGTCGTGGTGGGGATCGAGCAGGTGCCTCGGGGCGTGACGCCGGCGGGTCGTGACCACCCGATCCCTGTGGCAGCGTGGGCGCATGGCCAACCGCCTGCAGCACTCCCGCAGCCCGTACCTGCAGCAGCACCGGGACAACCCGGTCGACTGGTGGGAGTGGGGGCCGGAGGCCTTCGCCGAGGCGCGCCGGCGCGACGTGCCCGTCCTCGTCTCCACCGGGTACGCCGCCTGCCACTGGTGCCACGTCATGGCCCACGAGTCCTTCGAGGACCCGGACACGGCCGCGCGGATGAACGAGGGGTTCGTGTGCGTGAAGGTGGACCGGGAGGAGCGCCCCGACGTCGACGCCGTCCACATGGCCGCCACCACCGCGCTGACCGGGCAGGGCGGTTGGCCCATGACGACGTTCTGCACCCCCGACGGGGAGATCTTCTTCGCCGGCACGTACTTCCCGCCGCGCCCGCACCCGCAGGTGCCCTCGTTCGGCCAGGTCCTCGCCGCCGTCACCGACGCCTGGGTGAACCGGCGGGAGGAGGTGCTCGGTTCCAGCGCCCGCATCGCCCGGGCCCTCGGCTCGGCCGACGTCCCCTCCGGCGGTGCCCCGCCCACCGACGACGACCTCACCGCCGCCGTCGCCGCCCTCGCGCGCGAGGAGGACACCGTGCACGGCGGGTTCGGCGGCGCCCCGAAGTTCCCGCCGTCGATGGTCGTGGAGTTCCTGCTGCGCCACTGCGCCCGCACCGGCTCCGGAACCGCTGCGGGGCTGGCGGAGCGCACCCTGACGGCCATGGCGCGCAGCGGGATGTGCGACCAGGTCGCCGGGGGTTTCGCCCGCTACGCCGTGGACGCCGCGTGGGTGGTGCCGCACTTCGAGAAGATGCTCTACGACAACGCGCTGCTGGCCCGCGCCTACCTGCACTCCTGGCGCGCCACCGGGAACACCGAACACCGCCGCGTGGCGGAGCAGGCGTGCGAGTGGATCGTCACCGGCCTGGGGACGCCCGAGGGCGCGTTCGCCGCCTCGCTGGACGCCGACACCCCCGTCCTGGACGCCGACGGGCGCGTGCACGCCGTCGAGGGCGCCACCTACGTGTGGACGCCCGGTGACCTCGTGGAGGTCCTCGGCATCGACGACGGCCCCTGGGCCACCGAACTGCTCGGCGTCACCGAGGCGGGCACCTTCGAGCACGGCACCTCCACCGCGCAGCTCACCCGCGCCCTCGACGGCGAGGACCTGGAGCGCTGGCTGCGGGTGCGCGAACGCCTGGCCGCCGCCCGCGCCGACCGGCCCCAGCCCACCCGCGACGACAAGGTCGTCCTCGCCTGGAACGGGCTCGCGGTCGCGGCGCTCGCCGAGACCGGCGCGCTGCTGGCCCGCCCGGACCTGCTGCTCGCGGCCCGCACCGCCGCGGAGTTCCTCGTGCGCGTGCACCGCGTCGACGGCCGCTGGCGGCGGGTGTCCCGCGACGGCGTCGTAGGCGAGCCGGCAGCCGTGCTGGAGGACCTCGGCGACCTCGCCGAGGGTCTGCTCGCCCTGCACGCCGCCACCGGTGAGCACCGCTGGGCGGCGCTGGCCCGCGAGGTGGGCGAGGAGGTGCTGGCCGAGTTCGCCGCCGAGGGCGGCGGCTTCCACGACGTCGCCGCGCACGCCGTCGACCCCGCTCTGCACGCCGCGCGCGCCGGTGCCGAGCGCCCCTCCGACCCCTCCGACGGCGCCACGCCCTCCGGCTGGACGGCCGCCGCCGGGGCGCTGTTGTCCCTGGGGGCCCTGACGGGGGAATCCCGCTTCACCGACGCGGCCGTGGGTTCCCTGGGCGTGGTGTCGACGCTCGCCGAGCAGGCGCCGCGCTTCGCCGGGTGGGGACTGGCGGTCGCGGAGGCGCTGCGCGACGGACCCCGCGAGGTCGCCGTCCTCGGGGAGCCCGGCGACCCGGTCGCCGCCGAGCTGCACCGCACCGCCCTGGCCGGCACCGCCCCGGGTCTGGTGGTGGCGCGGGGCGTGCCGGGGGAGTCCGACCCGCCCCTGCTGGCCGAGCGCGGTCTCGTGGGTGGCCGGGCCGCCGCCTACGTCTGCCGCGGGCAGGTGTGCCAGGCGCCCACCACCGACGTGGCCGAACTCGCCGCCGCGGTCGGGGCGCGCCTGTCCTGACCCCCTCCCCCCTGCGGTGATCAAGGAAGTTGCAACTCCCTTGATCACCGCAGGGGGGGAGGGCGGGGGCCCGGCCCCGGGCGCGCGCGGGTTCAGCGGTGCTGGGCGGTCGCGATCGCGATGGCGGTGAAGTGGCAGGCGAAGCCCGCGACGGTGCAGGCGTGGAAGACCTCGTGGAAGCCGAAGGAGCGCGGGCTCGGGTTCGGGCGCTTGAGCGCGTAGACGACCGCGCCGGCGGAGTACAGCACCCCGCCGGCCACGACCAGGGCCGCCACGGAGCGGCCGCCGCCGCGCGCGAAGTCGCCCAGGTGGCCCACCGCGACCCAGCCGAGGGCCACGTACACCGGCGTGTAGAGCCAGCGGGGGGCGCTGAGCCAGAGCACGCGGAAGGCCACGCCCGCCGCTGCGCCCGCCCACACCAGCGTCAGGAGCGAGCGGGCCTCGCCCCGGGGCATCGTCGTCACGGCGAGCGGGGTGTAGGTGCCGGCGATGATGAGGAAGATGTTGCTGTGGTCCAGGCGGCGCAGCACGGCGTTCGCCCGCGGTGACCACGTCCCGCGGTGGTAGACCGCGCTGGTGCCGAACAGCAGGGCGGCGGTGCCGGTGAAGACGCCGGCGGCCGCCCGGGCGGCGGAGGTGGGGGCCAGCGCGACGAGCGCGCCCCCGGCGGCGAGCGCGGCGGGGAAGGCGCAGGTGTGCAGCCAGCCGCGCAACCGGGGCTTCGCCGCGGCGACCAGCGGAGCGGGGAGGACGGTCATGGCCAGACCGTACGCTACGCGACCGTAGGTTCGGGGTGCGGTGATCTGGCCGGTGCCCGGGGACACGGGTATACGGTGAGCGCCGATGGCCTTCCGGGATCTCCTCTACGGCGCGTACGGGCGGCGGCTGGAACGGTCGCTGGACCCGTCCGTCCTGCCGCGCCACGTCGGGATCATCCTCGACGGCAACCGCCGCTGGGCCAAGGCCTTCGGCGCACCCAGCGCGCACGGCCACCGCGCCGGTGCCGACCGCGTCGTGGAGTTCATGGGCTGGTGCGACGACGAGGGCATCGAGGTCGTCACCCTCTACCTGTTGTCCACCGACAACCTGCTCCGGCCGCAGGCGGAGCTGGCGCCGCTCATCGAGATCGTCGAGGACTGCGTGGCGCGCCTGGCCGCGGCGCGGCGCTGGCGGATCCACCCCGTGGGTGCGCTGGAGCTGCTGCCGGAGGCGACGGCGGGGCGCCTGCGGGGGCTGGAGCGGGCCACCGCGGACGTGGCCGGTGCGGTCGTGAACGTGGCGATCGGCTACGGCGGCCGGCAGGAGATCGCCGACGCGGTGCGCTCGCTGCTGCGCGAGCACGCCGCCGCGGGCACGCCGATCGAGGAGCTGGCGGACGTGCTCACCGTGGACCACATCGCCGCGCACCTGTACACCAAGGGCCAGCCCGACCCGGACCTGGTGATCCGCACCTCCGGCGAGCAGCGGCTGTCGGGGTTCCTGCTGTGGCAGAGCGCGCACACCGAGCTGTACTTCTGCGAGGTGCTGTGGCCGGACTTCCGCAAGGTGGACTTCCTGCGGGCGCTGCGCTCCTACGCCGCCCGCGAGCGCCGCTTCGGCACCTGAGCCGGCGCGAGCCGGCGCGACCCGGCGCGCTCACCCCGCCGGTGTCGCCGGACGGTCGCCCGCGCGTCACCGGATGCTCACCCGGACGGGCGCGCCCGTGGGCGTGTTCGGCCCGCCGCGCGGGGGGTGCGGGTCTAGCGTCGTCGGTGTCGGGTGGCGCCCGCCGCCCGTCCGGGAGGTCGCCGTGCGTGCTGTCCAGCGCAGCGGGGAGGCCCGGTCCCGGGTCTCCCGCGCGGGTGGCCCGAGGTCCCGGTCCGCCGCTGACCCAGGGGGTCCGGGCGCGCTCGCCCCGGGCCCCGGAAACGGGAGACGTCCGTGGTCACCAGCTCCAGCCCCGCGCGCCGCACGTTCGTCCTGGACACCTCCGTCCTGCTGTCCGACCCCGCGGCGCTGAGCCGCTTCGCCGAGCACGACGTGGTCCTGCCGCTGGTGGTGGTCGGCGAGCTGGAGGGCAAGCGCCACCACCCCGAGCTGGGGTACTTCGCGCGCGAGTCGCTGCGCCGCCTGGACGACCTGCGGGTTCGGCACGGCCGGCTGGACCGGCCGGTGCCGGTGGGGGAGGAGGGCGGCACGCTGCGGGTGGAGCTGAACCACACCGACGCCGCCTCCTTGCCCTCGGCGCTGCGCACGGGCCCGCTGGCCACTGCCGGCGACACCCGCATCCTGGCGGTGGCGCGCAACCTGGCCGACGAGGGTCACGACGTGACGGTGGTCTCCAAGGACGTGCCGCTGCGGGTGAAGGCCTCCGCGGTGGGCCTGGCCGCGGACGAGTACCGCGCGGAGCTGGCGCCGGACTCCGGCTGGACGGGGGTGGCGGAGCTGACCGCGACGGCCGAGGAGGTCGCGGCCCTGTACGAGGCGGGGGCCGTGGAGCACCCGGAGGCGCGCGAACTGCCGGTGAACACCGGGGTGGTGCTGTCCTCCCCGCGCGGGCACGCGCTGGGCCGGGTGGGTGCGGACAAGCAGCTGCGGCTGGTCAAGGGCGACCGGGAGGCGTTCGGGGTGCGGGGGCGCTCGGCGGAGCAGCGCATCGCGCTGGACGCGCTGCTGGACCCGTCGGTGAGCATCGTCTCGCTGGGCGGGCGCGCCGGGACGGGCAAGTCGGCGCTGGCGCTGTGCGCGGGGCTGGAGGCGGTGATGGAGCGCCGGGAGCAGCGCAAGGTGGTGGTGTTCCGCCCGCTGTACGCCGTGGGCGGGCAGGAGCTGGGGTACCTGCCGGGCACCGAGGCCGAGAAGATGGGGCCGTGGGGCCAGGCCGTCTTCGACACGCTGGAGGCGCTGGTCGCCCCGGCGGTCCTGGAGGAGGTCGTGGACCGCGGGATGCTGGAGGTGCTGCCGCTGACGCACATCCGGGGCCGGTCCCTGCACGACGCGTACGTGATCGTCGACGAGGCGCAGTCGCTGGAGCGCAACGTGCTGCTGACGGTGCTCTCGCGCATCGGGCAGGGGTCGAAGGTGGTGCTGACGCACGACGTGGCCCAGCGCGACAACCTGCGGGTGGGTCGGCACGACGGCGTGGCGGCGGTGGTGGAGGCGCTCAAGGGGCACCCGCTGTTCGCGCACGTGACGCTGACCCGCTCGGAGCGCTCGCCGGTGGCCGCTCTGGTGACCGAGCTGCTGAACGACTTCGGAGCGTGATCATGGAGATTCGCTGAGTCGTTGGAGGGTGGCGGCTTTCCCGTTCGCCGAGCGCACCAAACCCCCCGAGAGGGGGGCAAGGTGTGAGAAGCCTCACGAAAATCTACGGATCGTTGTAAGGGCTTTACCTCAGCGTCACGAAAGTGCGGTAGCGGGTTTGCCTCCACCGTCCGCGCCGGGGCACCGTTCCGGACCGACAGCACCTCGTCGCTGCCGGCCGGCGCTCCGCCCGCCGGCGCGCGAGCACCGCGCCCGGCCGCCCAGCGGCCGGCGCGCGGTGCCGACCGGGCCCCACGCCCGCCGCCCTCCAGCGCGAGGCGGCGGCGGCCCGCCGACGGGGTGGACGCGACTCGACCGGGCGTGGGCCGGCGACCGAGGGAAGGCCCGGTTTGCCGAGCACCCCCCAGCACGACACCCCGCAGGACCCCCGGCCGCAGGGGGCCGTCCCGGCCCGCGCGGCCCGCCGTGCGGGCCGCACCCGCCGCTTCTCGCGGGTGGCCGCTCCCGGCGTCGTCGCCGTCAGCGCCGCCGTCCTCGGCGTGGTGGCCCTGACCGGCGGACCGGCCCCCGAGGCCGAGGCCGCGGTGCCCGGCCACCTGGTGGCCGCCGCCAACGAGCAGCTGCAGGTCACCCGCTCCGCCGCCTGGTTCTCCGCGCGCCAGGACCGGGCCGCCGCCGACGCCCGCCTCGAGGCCGAGCGCATCGCCGCGGAGGAGGCCCGCCGGGCCGCCGAGGAGGCCGCCGCCGCCGAGGCCGCGCGACTGGCCGAGCAGGCCCGCGCCGCGGCCGCCGCGGAAGCGGCCCGCAGCGCCCAGCGCGACCCGAGGTCCGTCGCCCGCGCCATGGTGGCCGAGCGCGGCTGGGGCGAGTCGCAGTTCTCCTGCCTGGACTCGCTGTGGACCAAGGAGAGCGGCTGGCAGTGGGACGCGGACAACCCCACCTCCAGCGCCTACGGCATCCCGCAGGCCCTGCCCGGCAGCAAGATGGCCTCCGCCGGGGCGGACTGGGAGACCAACCCCGTCACGCAGATCAGCTGGGGGCTGCAGTACATCGAGAACCGCTACGGCACTCCGTGCTCGGCGTGGTCGCACTCGAAGGCCAACAACTGGTACTGAGCCGACCGGTGCTGAGCGGGCGGCCGGGGCCGGACGGGCCCGGTCCGCTGCCCGTGCGGGGCCCCGCTCAGCCCACCAGGCCGCCGCACGGGCAGCCCAGCGCCGAGCACAGAGCGGCGCGCAGCTCGTGCGGCCCGCCCGCCGGTCGCGGGAAGGCGGCGCGCAGCACCCGGGTGCCGGAGCCCACGGTGACCAGCACGTCCAGGCCGTAGCGGTCCAGGCCCACCACCGAGACCTCCCGGGTGCGCGCCGCCTCGCCCGGCTCCAGCTCGCGCAGCACCCAGGCCACCAGCGCGTCGCGGTGCTCCGCCTCCAGGTGGGTCACGACGCCGTCCTCGTCGGCGTAGAAGGGGTCCGGGGTCGCCGCCGCGACGGCCTCCTCGTCCAGCAGGTGCACGCCCTCGGCGGTCGTCACGCGCACCTCCGCGACCTCCAGGCACCACAGGGCGCGGGTCGTCCCGACGTCCAGCAGCGCCCCCAGCGGCTGCACCGTCGCCACCGCCTGCGCCAGCTCGCGCTGGCCGGCCGCGTCCACCCGCTCCACCCAGCCGGTCACGCACAGCCGTGCGCGCGGCAGCGCCGCCTGCCCCGGCGGCACGTCCAGCACGTCCAGCACCGCCGGGACCCCCGAGGCTCCCGCCGGTGCCCCGCTCGCCGCGTCGGACAGCTCCACCAGCCGCTCGTGCAGCGCGTCGCCGGTGCCCACCAGCAGCAGCAGCCCGCCGGCGGGGTCGGTGAGGTGCTGCACCCGGTGCGGGTCGGTGCGGCCCGCGCCGCGCGAGCCGGTGTCGTGCGCCGCCGGGCCGTGGTGCGGGCAGCCGCCGGCCGCGGCGGAGCGGGGCAGGTGCAGGGTGCCCGGGGCGGTGCCCCGGGCCAGCGTGCGGGCCCACTGCGCGGGCGTGGTGCGCCGCGGCAGCTCCTGCGGTGTCGAGGGCACCGGCCCGCAGGCCGTAGAGTTGGACCCGGTGCGCTCCGAATGCTCGCCCGGTGCCGTGGTCCACCTGGTCACGTGTGCCTCCTCGGAGCGCGATCGTCCTGACCTCGCGGCAGCAGCCGCGTCGAGCTCATCTCGACTGAGGTCAGGCTAACCTTACGATCTGGAGGAAGAATGAACAACGCGCGTCCCAAGGTGCGCATCAGCCGCGCCCTGGGGGTGGCCCTCACCCCGAAGGCCGCCCGCTACATGGACCGCCGCCCGTACCCGCCGGGCATGCACGGCCGCAAGCAGAAGAAGGCGTCGGACTACGCCACGCAGCTGCGCGAGAAGCAGCGCCTGCGCTTCCAGTACGACGTCAGCGAGACGCAGCTGCGCCGTGCCTACGACCTCGCCAAGCGCAAGCCGGGCAAGACGGGCCAGAACCTCGTCCAGCTCCTGGAGACCCGCCTGGACGCGGTCGTGTGGCGTGCCGGTTTCGCCCGCACCATCTACCAGGCCCGCCAGATGGTCGTGCACCGCCACATCGTCGTCGACGGCCGCCGCGTGGACCGCCCGTCCTTCCGGGTCCTGCCCGGCCAGGTCGTGGAGGTCGCCCCGCGCAGCAAGGCCAAGACCCCGTTCATCGTGGCCGCCGAGGGCGGCTGGAGCGAGAACGAGATCCCCGGCTGGCTGGACGTGCAGCGTCAGGAGCTCACCGCCAAGGTGAACGCCCTGCCGGTGCGCGAGCAGATCCCGGTCACCTGCGACGAGCAGCTCGTCGTCGAGTACTACTCGCGCTGATCGAGCACCGCTCGCGCTGACGCGCACGGAGGGCGCCGACCCCGCTGGGGTCGGCGCCCTCCGTCGTCCCCGGGGTGCTCAGGGCAGGGCGTGCCCGGCCAGCGCCAGGTTCTGGATCGCGGCCAGGGAGAACTGCGCCGCGTCGTTCGTGGACAGCGTGCGCGCCTCGTCCACGGGTACCAGCACCTCCGGCGGTTCGAGCCGGCGCCGGGTGAACGCCTCCGCCCGCAGGAACTCCCCGCCGCGCTCGAACTCCTCCCACGCCCGTCGCGCGAGGCGCTCGTCGCCCGTGCGCGCCGCCGCGTACGCCGTCAGCCGGCTGTGCGCCTGCTCCAGGTGCGTGCCCGACAGCGGCGCCCCCACCTCGGCGGCCTGCTCCTCGGGCGGGGCGTTGAACAGCCGGCAGTACCGCAGCCACGCCGCCTCGAACGCCGCGCCCACCTCCGTCCCGGCCGTCAGGTCCACCAGTTCGCTGGCGACCTCCACCAGGCCGAACACCGCCGACAGGTGCGAGACCGCGATCCGGTCCCGGGAGGTGTCGAAGCGCCCGCGGTCCAGGTCGTACAGCGCCTCGCCGGTGAGGAAACCCTGCGGCAGGGCGGCGATGTCGGCCATCGTGCCCAGCAGGCGGTCCCGGGAGCGCGGCGAGCCGGTGCGCTCCCAGTCCGCCAGCCAGGTCGCGGCCAGCGACCCCCAGTCCGTGCCCAGGCCCACCGCCAGCGCCTCGCGCCGCGGGGCGTACGTGGCGGCGTCCTCGCGGACCTTGCGGGTGGGGTCCAGCGCCAGGAACGTGGTGTCGGAGTCCACCAGTGCCGCCATCAGGTCGCCGGTGTGCTCGTCGGCCGTCAGGTAGTGCAGGAACCGGCGGTACGCCGGGTTGGAGATGCGCAGCTGCTTGGCGCTGCAGCCGAAGTGCTGCACGTTGTGCCGCGAGCCGAGCCCCGCCCACCGGCCCAGGTGGTACACGTCCACGTCACCGGTGTGCCGGGTCATGGCGCGTGCCAGGCGGAACACGTCCGCGCGGCCGGTGCGCAGGAAGCTCGTCCACAACCACAGGTCCGGCGACAGCTCGGAGTTGTCCCAGGCGTACCCGCCCACGTCGTAGCGCCACACGTGCCGGTCGGCGTCGTAGGCGTGCATGACGTCGCCGTGGTTCCAGAACCCGTACCAGCGCCGCTGCTCCACCTGGTCGCGGTAGAAGTCCAGCAGGAACTCCAGCCGGTCCTCCAGCGCGGCACGAGCCGGCGTCGAGCGGTCCACCGGCGCCCAGTCCCCGAACACCCCCGCCGCGTGCAGCGCCGCGGGGGTGGGCGCCAGCTGCGGGGGAGCACCCGCCGCGCGGGCGTCGTGCGCCACCCGCTGCGCCGAGGGGGTGCCCGGGTGCGCGGTGAACGTCAGCTCCGAGGTCCGTCCGGTGCCGTGCGCGTCGGCGAAACCCTCCTCGAAGTCCTCGTACGTGATCTCCAGCGCCTCCAGCTGCGAGGCGTGGTCGGGGGTGGAGGCGCCGTCGTTGTAGGCGCGCAGGTCCATCGGCGCGGCGTCCGGCGACCACAGCCACGCCGTCAGCGTCGCCTCGTCCTCACCGGCCCGCCCCGCCGCGCCCGTGACGTCCAGGCCGGCCGGGTGCGACTGCCAGAAGTCCGCCACGGCCACCGCCAGCGCGCCGTCGGGGTCGCCCAGGCACACGTACCCGGCGGCGCGGGTGCCGGCCGCCGCCCCCACCCAGCCGCGGTCCGGCCCGAGGCGCTTGGCGATGTCGAAGCCGTCCGCGGTGCGCTGGCGCAGCCGGTACTGCGACCAGGCCGGCACGTGGTGCAGCAGGGCCGGCACCGGGTCCGCCCAGGTCCGCACCGGCGGCGTCGCCCGGCCCTCGAGCTGAGCGGTGCGCACCGCCTCGCCCGGGTCGCGGCGCAGCCCGGTCACCCCGCGCACCGCCTCGCGGAACACCCCGCCCTCGGCGCTGGCGAAGCGCACGTGCCGGTCGTGCGGTTCGGCGCGCAGCGGGACGTCCACCCGCACGCCCAGGGCAGCCAGGAAGTCGCGCTCGCCGTCGCCGTCGAAGACGAAGGAGTGCACCACGCCCACGCTGCGGGCGCCGGCGTGCACGACCAGGCGCACCGTGAACGGCAACCAGGTGCGCTCGGCGCCGGCGGGGTCGGTGCCGCGGTGGTGCCCGCGCAGCCGCAGCACGGCGCGCACCGGGCCGCGCTGCTCGACGGCCACCTCCTCCACCGCGCCGTCGAAGGCCGTGCGCTCGTGCCCGGCGGGGTCGGCGGCCAGTTCGCTGACCAGCCGCGCACCCCTGGCCACCACGGTGCCGTCCAGCTCCAGCGACTCGAACAGCGCCGGGCCGCGGCGGGCCACCCGCAGCAGCAGCCCTCCGGCGTCGACGAGGACCCGCTCGCCCTCCTCGCTCACGCGCACTGCCGGTGCCCCGGCGTCGTGCAGCGGGTCGGGGGTGCCGGGGGCGACGAGCACCCGGTACGCGGGGGAGGGGGCCGTCGTCGCCGGCAGCGCCACCCCGCTCCACTTGGTGGTGCCGTCGGGCCAGGTGGCCAGCGGCCAGAACTGCGCCGGGGCCCCCGCCCCCGCGGCGTCCACGACGCGCAGGCCCTGCGTGCCGCTCACCAGGCCCCGCGGCAGCGGGACGCCCAGGGTCGCCCCGCCGGGCAGTCCGCCCGGGGCCTCCTCGTCGATCCAGCGCAGCGGCACCGCGTGCACCGCCCCGCCCCGCGCGTCGTCGCCCGCCGCCGTGGCCGGGCTCGCCGTGGTCACCTCGTCCAGGCTCACGCCTGCTCCACCTCCAGGTCGCTCCAGCGCGCCACCAGCGGCGCCATCTGCCGGAACCCGACGCGTCCGGCGCCGGCGGCCGGGCCGGTGGCCCCGTCGTCGGTCCAGCGCAGCAGTTCCAGCCCGTCGATCGAGAACCTCACCCGCGGGCCGTCCTTGACCAGCTCCAGCCGGTAGGGGCCGTCCGCGTCGTCGTGCGGGGGCAGCGGGTCCGCGCCCTGCGCGACGAGGTGGAACCCCGGCGCCTTGCGCAGGTTGCACGTCAGGAACCGCCGCTCGCTCGCCCACTTGCGCCGGTAGAACGACACGTGCACCGCCCGCACGTCCGAGGAGTGGTACTGCGGGTACAGCCCGGCGCGCGGGGACAGGGCGGGGGAGAAGAGGTCCTGCCCGCCCGTGCCGGCGGCCCCGGCGAACAGCATCGCCAGACCCTCGCCCGACAGCGGGGTGAAGCCCACCGAGACGCGCACCGAGTCCCCGAAGACCTCCGGGCACCAGAACGTGAAGTGCGAGGAGTCCGCGTCGGGATCGGCGGCCGAGCTGGTCAGGACGGTCCCGTCGGGGCCGGGTTCGGCGACCACCGGCCCCTCGGCCACCCAGCCGGCGAGGTCCCCGGCGCCGCGCAGCGGGTTGCGGTACGTGCTTGTCGTGGTGCTCGTGCTTGTCGTGGTGCTCGTGCTTGTCGTGGTGCTCGTGCTTGTCGTGGTGCTCGTGCTGGTCGTGGTGCTCACGATCCCTTCCCGTCCAGGACGGCGGGCAGCGCGCGCGCCACGTAGGCCGCGACCCCGCGCGCACCGCGGTGGCTGAAGTGCGTGTCGTCGGCCAGGCCGTCGGGCCAGCACGGGTGCTCCCCGGGGGCCAGGTGCACGAACAGCTTCATCGAGCGCTGCGGCCCCAGCTGGTCGTACCACCAGGAGGTGAAGACCTCCAGGTCCACCAGCGGCACCGCCTCGCGGGCGGCGAGCTCGCGCACCGCGGCGGGGTACCCGCCCAGCGTGGGCTCGAGCACCGCGCCGGTGAACCGGCGCCGCGCCACGGACGTGCACAGCACCGGCCGGGCCCCGGCGTCGCGCACCTCGGCGACGAACGCCGCGAGGTTCGCGCTGTACCCGCCGCGGGCGTCCAGCTCCCCGGGCCTCTTCTGGTCGTTGTGCCCGAACTGCAGCACGACCACGTCGCCCTCGACGGTGCGCGACAGCAGCTCGGCCCAGCGCCCCTCCTCGCGGAAGGACGCCGTGCTCGCCCCGCCGACGGCGAGGTTGCGCACCGCCCAGCCGGACACCTGCCCCAGGTGGGCGCCCCACCCGGACATCGGCTCCTCGCCGGCCGGGCAGGCGGCCACCGTCGAGTCGCCGGCCAGGTGCACGCGCAGCGGCCCCCGCTGCGGCGCGCTCACCCCTTCACCGAGCCGATGAGCATGCCCTTGGCGAAGTGCTTCTGCAGCAGGGGGTAGAACAGCAGCACCGGCAGCGTCGCCACCGCGATGACGGCCAGCTTCATGCCCTGCTCCGGCGGGACGTAGTTCGGGTCGATCTCGCCGGAGGCCATCTCGGCGCCGGCCGTCACCTGCCGCAGGAACACCTGCAGCGTCCACATGTCCGGGTCGTTCAGGTAGAGCAGCGGCGACATGAAGTCGTTCCAGATGCCCACCGCGTAGAACAGGGTGAACGTCGCCAGGACCGGCTTGGACAGCGGCAGCACGATGCGCAGCAGCACGCCGACGTCGGTGGCGCCGTCGATGCGGGCGGACTCCTCCAGCTCCGGGGGCATCGCCTGGAAGAAGTTCTTGATGATGATGAGGCTGAACGGGTTGATCGCCATGGGCAGGACCAGCGCCCAGTAGGTGTTCAGCAGCCCCAGTTCGCGCACGATGAGGAACGTGGGGATCATGCCGGCGGAGAAGACGAGCGTGACGACCACCATGCCCAGCACGAGGTTGCGCCCCGGCAGGGACTTCTTCGCCAGCGGGTACGCCATCGTCACCGTCAGCAGGAGCTGGATCGCGGTGCCCACCACGGTGACGAGCACCGTGGTGATCATGGCGCGGACGAACGCGGGGGAGGAGAGGATGGAGCGGTAGGACTCCAGCGTCCACTCCTCGGGCCACACGAAGAACGCGCGGCGGGACAGCTCCGCCTCCGTCGCGAACGAGCCGGCCATCACGTACAGGAACGGCAGGACCGCGACCAGCCCGATCACGCTGAGCACGACGACGTTCGCGACGTCGAACGCCCGGCCGGCCGGGGTGTTGAAGCGGTAGGGCTCACGGGCCATCAGAAGATCCCCGATCCGTCGAGCTTCTTGGCGAGGCGGTCGGCACCGAGCACCAGGACCACGCCGACGATGGCCTTGAACAGCCCGACGGCGGTGGAGTAGCTGTAGGCGCCCTGGGTGATGCCGACGAAGTAGACGTAGGTGTCGAAGACGTCGGCGACGCTGCGGTTCAGCGCGTTGGTCATGAGGTAGATCTGCTCGAACCCGGTGTTGAGGATCTGCCCGATGGCCAGCACGAGCATGATGACGATCGTGCCGCGGATGGACGGCAGCGTCACGTGCCAGACGCGCTGGAAGCGTCCGGCCCCGTCGACGATGGCGGCCTCGTACTGCTCCTGGTCGACGGTGGCCAGCGCGGCCAGGAAGATGATCGTCCCCCAGCCGGTGTTCTTCCAGACCTCCTGCGCGACGATGATCGCCCGGAACCACTCCGGATCGGTGAGCGGGGTGACCTCCGAGCCCGTCACCGTATGGATCAGCTGCAGCAGCGGGCCGGCGTCGACCGACAGCAGCAGGTAGGTCAGGGACGCGACCACCGTCCAGGACAGGAAGTGCGGGATGTAGACCAGCGTCTGCACCGTGCGCTTGAGCAGGTTCAGGCGCAGCTCGTTGAGCAGCAGCGCCATGACGATCGTCAGCGGGAACGCCACGCACAGGTTCAGCAGCGCCAGGACGAGCGTGTTGGTCAGCAGCCGTGGGAAGTCCGGGTTGGTGAAGAAGTCCGTGAAGTGCGCCAGGCCGACCCACGGGCTGTCCGTGATGCCGAGGAACGGCACGTAGTCCTTGAAGGCGATGATCGCCCCGCCCATCGGGGCGTAGCGGAACAGCAGGAAGTACGCCACGCCCGGCAGCAGGAGCAGGTACAGCCAGGAGTTCCGGCGGACCCGGGCGGCCACCCGCCGCGAGGGGTCGGGGCCACGGACCCCGACCGCCTCGCGGACGCCCCTGGTGGGGGGCGGCTGGATCGCCGTCACGAGTTCTCCTGGTCCAGCTGGTTGATCTCGGCGATGATCTGGTCACCACCGCTGGTGCGCCAGCGCTCGATGGCGTCCTGCAGGGCGGCCTTGTCGATCTGGCCGGCCAGGTACTGCAGGCGGGCGTCGGAGACGATGTTGTCCAGCTGGGCGCCCTTGAGGACGTAGGTCTCCGAGACGTAGGGGGCGCCCTCGTCGAAGACGGCGTCCTCCATGTCGGCCGCCTCGATGGCCCGGCGCTCGTCGTACTCGGTCTGCTCGTACTCGGTGGCCATCTTCGGGTCGTAGGCGACGTAGCCGGCGACGTTGGTGCCGAGCTGCGCCCAGCTCTGCACGGACTCGGTGAGGGCCTGCGCCTCGGGGGTGTCGATCGCCTCGGCCTTGCCGTCGACGACGGTGAAGTTGACCCCTTCGATGCCGTTGTTCTCGAGGATCTGCGCGTCCTTCGACGCCATCGTGTCGAGGAACTGCAGGACGTCGCGCAGCTGCTCCTCGGTGCGCACCTGGGACTTCGGGATCACCAGGAAGCCGCTGTAGCCGGTGGTGGGGTGGGCGTGCATCTCGCCGTCGGGGCCGACGAGGTTGCCGGTGGAGTCCACGAAGTCCTGGAAGTTCTCCGGGTCCTGCTGCTTGAACAGCTTGCGGATCTGCTCGGCGCGGGAGTGGACGTCGATGATGATCCCGCCCTTGCCCTGGAAGAAGGGGTCGTTCCAGGAGGCGGAGTCGAGGGTGGCGTAGTCGGGGTTGACCCAGCCGTTGTCGATGAGGCTCTTCTCGTAGTCCACCGCCTCCATCCACTCGGGGGTGGTGAAGTTCGGGATGAGCTCGCCGTCGCGCTCGGTCCAGCCGTTGCCGGCGCCGAACCAGGTCGCCATCACGTCCCAGGGGCTGTTGCTGTTGATGCCGCCGGGCCACTTGGGGACGATGATCCCGGAGGTGTCGTCCACGCCGTTGCCGTCGGGGTCGTCCTCGGTGAAGGCGCGGGCGACGTTCGCCAGGTCCTCGGTGGTCTGCGGCATCTGCAGGCCCAGGTTGGCCAGCCAGTCCTTGCGGACGATGACGCTGGTGCGCATGACGTCGCGGGCGCGGTAGATCCCGTACACGGTGCCGTTGACGCTGGCCGCCTCCTGCACCTCCGGGTTCTCCGTGGTGAGGTTCGGGTAGTCGGCCAGGATGTCGGTGAGGTCCCAGAAGGCGCCGGCCTGCGCGTTCTTCACGAAGCCGGGCGTCTTGCCCTGGATGACCATCACCGTGGGGATCTGGTCGCCGGCGAGGGTGACGTTCGTCTTGTCCTCGTAGGAGGAGTTCGGCACCCAGGTGACCTCGATCTGCTTGCCGGTCATCTCCTCCAGGCGCGTTTCGATCTCGTCGCCCTGCTGCGGCGGCTGCGCGCCCAGGAACGGCGCCTGGATGCTGATGGTGTCCAGCGCGGCGTCCTCACCGCCGGAGGCGTCGGAGGAGGAGCAGCCGGAGGCGACGAGCGCCGCGGCGGCGAGCGCTGCTGCGGCGGCGATGGTGCGGGGGGTCCTGGGCACGGTGACTCCTTCGTCAGGGGGCGCGGCCGGCGGGTGCCGGCGGGGGTGGTGGGGAGCGGGGTCGGCGGGCGGCTCAGCCCGCGGTGGCCCGGGCGTTCACGCGCTCGTCGTTGCGCTCGAAGGTGCCGAGCGCGAGCGCGGTCACGAGGTGCAGCAGGGCCGCGGCGCTGAGGAAGAGCGCCAGGCCGGGCAGGGCTCGCGTCACGGCCAGCACGACCACGACGCCCAGCAGCGGCAGCAGCGCCGCGACCGGGTTGGCCAGCAGGAACGAGGCGGCCGTGGGCAGGTAGCGCCGCAGCGGCAGGTCGTAGTGGACGTACAGCGGCAGCAGGACCACGGTGACGGCGGCGAGCACCAGCCCGGCCAGGACGGTGGCGGCGGCCACCGCGTCGGCGGCGGCGCCCTCGCGGTCGGCGAAGACCCGCCAGTTGGCCAGCAGCAGCAGACCGGTCAGCAGCACCGGCAGCAGGACCGCGTTGGAGCGGACCAGTTCCGCGCGCCAGGTGCGGGCGAAGGCCCGCGCCGTGCCGGTGGCCTCCCCGCGCAGCCTGCGCCGGCTGACGGCGGCCGCGGCCACGCTGGCCGGGGCGAGGCCGAGGAGCACGCCGCCGGCGAGGGTGCCCGCCAGCCACAGGACGTTGACGAGGGCGAGCCAGACGAGGGCGTCGCAGGCGTCGTGCGCCCTGACCGCCCAGCCGCCGGGGGAGGACGTCCCCGTGCTGCTCACCGACACCACCTCGCGATCCACCTCGACCGGGGTCCTGCTGACCCGACCACCGTAGGATGAAACGAATCAGAGAGGCAAGCGCTTACCGAAGATTTCCTGCCGCGCCGCGTCGGGGAGCGCCCGTGCGTCCTCGCACCGGGCGCCCCCGCCCCGTCCCCCGCCGCGCGGGTCAGGCCTGCTTCGGCTGCTTCGGCGCCGTCATCGACATGACGTCCAGCGCCTCGTCGAGCTGGGCCTCGCTGACTTCACCGCGCTCGACGTGCCCCAGCGCCACCACGGCCTCGCGCACCGTCGTCCCGTGCGCCACGGCGTGCTTGGCGACCTTCGCGGCGGCCTCGTAGCCGATGACCCGGTTCAGCGGGGTCACGATGGAGGGGGAGGACTCGGCGAAGCGCCGGCACTGCTCCACGTCCGCCTCCAGGCCGTCGACCGTGCGGTCCGCCAGCAGGCGGGCGGCGTTGCCCAGCAGGCGCACCGACTCCAGCACGTTGCGGGCCATCACCGGGATCTGCACGTTCAGCTCGAACGAGCCGCTCGCACCCGCCCAGGCCACGGTGGCGTCGTTGCCCACGACCTGCGCGCACACCATGAGCGCGGCCTCGGGGACCACCGGGTTGACCTTGCCGGGCATGATCGAGCTGCCCGGCTGCAGGTCCGGCAGCCGCAGCTCGCCCAGCCCGGTGCGCGGGCCCGAGCCCATCCAGCGCAGGTCGTTGCACACCTTCGTCAGGCTCACCGCCACGACCCGCAGCGCCCCGGACAGCTCCACCAGCGCGTCCCGGGCGCCCTGCGCCTCGAAGTGGTCCTCGGCCTCCGTCAGCGGCAGGCCGGTGTCGGCGGCCAGCAGCTCGATGACGCGCTGCGGGAAGCCGGGCGGGGTGTTGATCCCCGTGCCCACCGCCGTGCCGCCCAGGGGCACCTCCGCGACGCGGCCCACGGTGGCCCGCACCCGCTGCACCCCGCGGCGCACCTGCGCGGCGTAACCGGCGAACTCCTGCCCCAGCGTGACGGGCGTGGCGTCCATGAGGTGCGTGCGCCCGGACTTGACCACGCCGGCGAACTCCTCCGCCTTGCGGCGCAGCGAGGCCTCCAGGTGCTCCAGCGCCGGCACCAGGTCGTTCACGACCGCCGACGTGGCCGCCACGTGCACGGAGGTGGGGAAGACGTCGTTGGAGGACTGCGAGGCGTTGACGTGGTCGTTGGGGTGCACCGGGCGGCCCAGCCGCTCGGTCGCCAGTGTGGCGATGACCTCGTTGGCGTTCATGTTGGAGCTGGTGCCCGAGCCGGTCTGGAAGACGTCCACGGGGAACTCGGCGTCCCAGCGCCCCGAGGCGACCTCGTCGGCGGCATCCGCCACCGCGCGCGCAAGGTCCTGCTCCAGCACCCCCAGCTCGGCGTTGGCCAGCGCGGCGGCCTTCTTGATGCGCGCCAGCGCCTCGATGTGGGCGCTCTCCAGCGGGGTGCCCGAGATGGGGAAGTTCTCCACGGCGCGCTGCGTCTGCGCGCGGTACTTGGCGGCGGCCGGGACCCGGACCTCCCCCATCGTGTCGTGCTCGACGCGGTACTCGGTGCCCTGCGCGCTGTCCTCGCGCGTGCGGTCGTCAGTGGCCATGGGCCCATCCTGCCAAGGAGCCGGTGCGGCACCGGTGCGGCGGTGCCGCGCTGTCGCGCAGATCACGGTCCGCTCACGATCCGGCGGAGGCGGGCGGTCGCGGGTGATCTGCGCGTGCGGGCCGGGGGGAGCGGGTGCACGCTGGCCGCACGCACGGCGGGCGGGTCCCCGTCCGCCGGGTGGTCCGCCGGACGACGACGTCGGAGGAGGAGCGAGTGAGCAGCGCGTGGCGCACCCGGGTCGGGGCGGTGAGTGCCGGCGTCGTGCTGGCGAGCTGTCTGGCCGCGTGCGGAGACGGCACCGGGGCCTCGGGACCGCCGGTGCTCACCTGGTACACCAACCCGGACGCCGGGGGGCAGGCCGCCATCGCCGAGCGGTGCACCGCCGCGGCCGACGGCGCCTACACCATCGAGACGTCCATCCTGCCGCGCGACGCGGCCGCCCAGCGCGAGCAGCTCATGCGGCGCCTGGCCGGGGGGGACTCCTCCATCGACCTGATGAGCCTGGACCCCGTCTTCGTGCCCGAGGCGGCCGAGGCGGGCTTCTTGGCCCCCATCCCGGACGACCTGCAGCAGTCGCTGACCGCCGGCATCGCCGAGGGCGCCGTGCAGGGCGCCACCTGGGACGACGAGCTGGTCACCGCGCCGTTCTGGGCGAACACCCAGCTGCTGTGGTACCGCGAGTCGATGGCCCGCGCGGCCGGGCTGGACCCCGCGCAGGCCGCGACGTGGACGTGGCAGCAGATCATCGACGCCGCCGCCGCGCAGGACAGCGCCATCGGGGTGCAGGGCCAGCGCGCGGAGTCCATGACCGTGTGGGTCAACGCCCTGATCGAGTCCGCCGGGGGGCAGATCATCGAGAACCCCGACGCCCCCGTCGACGAGATCAGCCTGGGCATCGACTCCCCGGCCGGGCAGGCCGCCGCCGGCGTCATGCAGGCCATCACCGCCGCGGGCGTGGCCGGTCCCGGCATCGACAACCGCGACGAGGCCGCCACCGCCGACCTGTTCGAGCAGGGCGGGCTGATGTTCGCGACCAACTGGCCGTTCGTCTACGCCCAGGCCCAGCAGGGTGCCGAGCAGGGCACGGTGGACCCGGCGGTCTTCGAGGACTACGCCTGGACCACTTACCCCCGGATGAGCCCCGAGGAGCCCTCCGCCCCGCCGCTGGGCGGGATCAACGTGGGCGTCGGCGCCTTCAGCGAGCACCAGCAGGAGGCGCTGGAGGCCGTGGAGTGCATCGTCTCGCCGGAGAACCAGGCCGCGTACATGATCAGCGACGGCAACCCGGCCGCCGCCCTGGAGGTCTACGACCTGCCCGAGGTGCGCGAGGCGTACCCGATGGCCGACGTCATCCGCGAGTCGCTGCAGACGGCCGCCCCGCGGCCGCAGACGGCCTACTACAACGAGGTCAGCACCGGCATCCAGTACACCTGGCAGCCGGTGTCCGCGGTGAGCGACGAGACGCCGGAGACCTCCGAGCGGTTCGTCCTCGAAGTCCTCAGGGGGGAGAGGCTGCTGTGACCGCTGTCACCACGCCGCAGGTCGAGCTCGCGAACTCGCCGCGCACCAAGCGCCGCCGCGGCACCGACCGCTCGCGGCAGGAGGCCCGGCTGGGCTGGTACCTGGCCGGCCCCGCCTTCGTCATCCTCGTGCTCGTCACCGGGTACCCCATCGTCCAGGCCGTCTACGACTCGCTGTTCAGCTACCGGCTCACCGCCCCCGCGGACCGCGAGTTCATCGGCCTGAGCAACTACGGCGTCATCCTCACCGACTCGCTGTGGTGGGAGGCCCTGGCGAACACGGCGCTCATCACCCTGGTGACGGTCGCCGTCGAACTGGTGCTCGGCTTCGCGCTGGCGATGGTCATGCACAAGGTGCTCGGCTTCCTGCGGCCCGTCCTGCGCACCGCCATCCTCGTCCCTTACGCGATCATCACGGTCGTCTCCGCCTACGCCTGGCAGTACGCCTTCTCCCTGACCACCGGGTTCATGAACGCGGTGGTGCCGGGGATCCCGGAGGACTTCGACTGGTTCGCCAACAAGTGGACGGCGCTGACCGTCATCTGCCTGTCGGAGATCTGGAAGACCACGCCGTTCATCTCGCTGCTGCTGCTGGCCGGCCTGGCGCAGGTCCCCGAGGACATGCACGAGGCCGCCAAGGTCGACGGGGCCACGGCCCGCGAGCGGCTGTTCCGGGTGACGCTGCCGAACATGAAGGCGTCCATCATGGTCGCGCTGCTGTTCCGCGCGCTGGACGCCTTCCGCATCTTCGACAACGTCTACATCATGACCAACGGCGCCGCCGGCACGCAGACGGTGTCGTCACTGGCCTACAACCAGACGATCAGCAGGCTGGAGATCGGCCTCGGGTCGGCCGTCTCCGTGCTGCTCTTCCTGTGCGTCCTGCTGATCTGCTTCCTGGCCATCAAGGTGTTCAGGGTGGACCTGGCCCGAGCGAGGGGGGAGAACTGATGGGTGCGCTGTCGACCAAGGAGAAGACGCTCTGGTACATCGGGGCGGTCCTCATCGTCCTGTACGCGCTGGTGCCGGTCGCCTGGATCCTCTCGCTGAGCCTGAAGTCCGAGGCGGACCTGTCCAACCGGAGCTTCCTGCCCACCAACGTCACGTGGGAGAACTACCAGGGCATCTTCAGCGGCACCGCCTCCGACCTCTTCCTGCCGGCGCTGCGCAACTCCGTCATCACCTGCCTGCTGGCGACGCTCATCGCCGTGGTGCTCTCGATGTTCGCCGCGTACGCCATCGCCCGGCTGAACTTCCCCGGCAAGCGGATCATCCTCACCAGCGCCCTGGCGGTGGCTGTCTTCCCGGTCATCACGATGGTGACGCCGCTGTTCAACCTGTGGCGGCGGATCGGCCTGTACGACACCATCCCCGGCCTGATCATCCCCTACCTGGCGCTGACCCTGCCCATCTCCATCTGGACCATGTCGGCGTTCTTCCGGGAGATCCCGTGGGACATGGAGCAGGCTGCCCAGGTCGACGGGGCCACCAGCTGGCAGGCCTTCCGCAAGGTCATCGTCCCGCTGGCCGCTCCGGGCGTCTTCACCACCGCCATCATCGCCTTCTTCATCGCGTGGAACGACTTCGTGTTCGGCATCTCGCTGACGTCCACCTCCGACGCCCAGCCGGTGCCCGCGGCCCTGAGCTCGTTCACCGGCTCCAGCTACTTCGTCCAGCCGACCGGCGCGATCTCCGCGGCGGCCGTCATCGTCACCATCCCCGTCGTCGCCCTCGCGCTGGTGTTCCAGCGGCGCATCGTCGCCGGGCTCACCAACGGCGCCGTCAAGGGCTGACCCGGAGAACAGGAGCTGCACCGTGGCACGCATCGAGCTGAAGAACATCGTCAAGAAGTACGGCGACGGGTTCCCCGCCGTGAACGACGTCAGCCTGGACATCGCCGACGGCGAGTTCATAATCCTCGTCGGCCCCTCGGGCTGCGGGAAGTCGACCCTGCTGCGCATGATCGTCGGCCTGGAGGACATCACCGACGGCGAGCTCCTCATCGACGGCAAGCGGGTGAACGACCTGGCGCCGCGCGACCGCGACCTGGCGATGGTGTTCCAGAACTACGCGCTCTACCCGCACCTGACGGTGCGCGAGAACATCGAGTTCCCCCTCAAGCTCAACCACAGCAAGGTGCCCGAGGACGAGGTGCGCCAGCGCGTGCAGCGGGCGGCGGACATGCTCGAGCTGGGCGAGCACCTGGACCGCAAGCCCGCCAACCTCTCCGGCGGCCAGCGCCAGCGGGTGGCGATGGGCCGCGCCATCGTCCGCGACGCCAAGGCGTTCCTGTTCGACGAGCCGCTGAGCAACCTGGACGCCAAGCTGCGCGGGCAGATGCGCACCGAGATCGCCCGCATGCAGCGCTCGCTGGCCACCACGACGATCTACGTCACCCACGACCAGACCGAGGCCATGACGCTGGGCGACCGGGTGGCGGTGCTGCGCAAGGGCGTCCTCCAGCAGGTCGCCAGCCCCCGCGAGCTGTACGAGCAGCCGGTCAACCTGTTCGTGGCGGGCTTCATCGGCTCGCCGCCGATGAACTTCCTGCCCGCCCGGGTGAACGGCGACCGCCTGGACCTGCCGTTCTGCTCTGTCCCCAGGCCGGCGGTGGTCGGTCCCGAGCACGACGGTGCGCTGCTCATCGTCGGCGTGCGCCCGGAGCACTTCGACGACGCCGACGTCACCGACGTGCCCGGTGAGGCCGTGACCTTCGAGGCGCAGGTCGACGTCACCGAGTGGCTGGGCAACGAGCTGTACGCCTACGTGCCGTTCGAGGCGGCCGCCGAGACGAAGGAGCAGCTCGCCGAGCTGGACCGCGAGCTGGACGGGGAGAGCATGCGCAGCCAGCTCGTCGTCACCCTGGACGCCATGAGCGGCGTGCGCGACGGCGACAGCGCCCGGTTGTGGTTCGACCCGCGGCGCATGCACGTCTTCGACCCCGGCAGCGGCGCCAACCTCACGCGCGACGAGGAGAAGGCCCGGCGCATCGCCGAGCAGTCCGAGGCGCTGCGCAGGCGCTCGCTGGAGCGGGCCCGGGCGCAGGGGGAGCAGGAGCGCGTCCCGGCCTGAGGCCCGCGATCCATCGACACTGCGTGACGTCCGGCGACGCACGGTAGGAGTTCAGGAACTCCACCCGCCGGGCGTCCCGCAGTGCCGCCGCGCCCGGTTAAGGTTCCCGCCACGAGGCCGTCCTCCCGGCGGCCCGGGACCGGCGGGAGGCGGGTGGCGCAGTGGTCGACGCGCTCACCGGTGCCCTCACCCCGGCGCCCCGCGGTCCCGTCGCCGGGCGCTCCCCGGACGGCCCCGGCCCGACCCTGGTCCACGACCCCGCGCAGGGCCTGCAGGTCACCGTCCGCAGGTCCCTCGACGGCGCCCCCGTCCCCGAGTGGCGCGCCCTGGCCGTGCGCGGCGGCCACCCGCCGTTCTGCGGCCCGGACTGGTCGCGCGCCGTGCACGAGCACCTCGGCGCCGGTGACCCGCTGGTCGTCAGCGTGCGCCGCCAGGGCCGCCTGCTCGCCTTCGGCGCCTTCGCGGTGCTGGCCGCCGGCCCCGGCGGCAGCCGCCCCGTGGTGACCTTCCTCGGCGCCGGCGGCAGCGACTACGCCTCCGTGCTCACCGAGCCGGACAGCCCCGTGCCGTCCCTGCGGCTGGTCGCCGCCGTGCTCGACGCCGTCCTGGCCGAGGTCCCCGGCGCCCTGCTCGACCTGGAGCGGGTGCTGCAGGACGACCCGCTGCTCGAGGCCGCCACGAGCTGGGCCGCCGCCCGCGGCTACGGCGCGCGCCGGCTGCGCCAGGCCACCGTCCACGCCGTGCGGCTGCCGGCCACCGTCGCCGAGCACGACGCCGACCTGGGCCGGCACGCCCGCCACGAGGAGCGCCGCCAGTGGCGCCGGCTGGCCGAGCGCGGCGAGCTCGTCGTCGTCGACGACCTCCTCGAGGGCGTCGCGCAGCTGCGCGAGAGCCACCCCGGCGCCGCCGAGGAGCAGCTGGCGGCCCTCGTGGCCGAACTGGCGGCGGTCGACGCCGCCCACCCGCGCGCCGCCCGCCGCCGCCAGCCCTGGCGCGGGGCGTCCGGGCGCACCCTGACGCAGTTCCTGCGCACCGCCCCGCGCGGGGTGGCGCAGCTGTCCGGGCTGCGGGTCGACGGCCGGCTGGTGGCGTACGCCTTCTGCCTGGCCGGCCCCCGCGCCCTGCACGGCTACGTGCAGTCCTACCGCGCCGACGTCGCCGCCACCGGCCCCGGGACGCTGCTGCTGCTGCGCGTGCGCCGCCGCGCCCTGCTGTCCGGGTACGCCGAGCTGGACCTGATGCGCGGCGAGGAGGCCTACAAGCGGCGCCTGGAGCGCACCACGCGGCACACCGCGCGCCTCGTCCTGGCCCCCGCCGGCCTCGGCCCGCTGCCGGCGGCGCTGGACCGCGCGGTGCTGCTGCGGCGCACCTACCGCGACGAGCTGCACCGCTCCGCGCGCCTGGGCCGTTCCGTGGACGCGGTCAGCGGCGCCGCCGAGGTCGTGCGCGCCGACGTCGCCCGCCGCGCCGGCGCCGTGCGCGCGGCCGGGCGGCGGGCCGCCGGGGTCCACGAGGCGGTCGGCACCTGGCGGCCGGTGGCGTGGGTCCGGCGCGCGCGGGCCCCGCGCCGCTGAGCGCGGCCCCCGGACCGCGCACGGGCCCCGCGCGTCAGCGCGGTGCGTCCACCCGCACCCGGTCCACCGTCCACGCCCGGGCCTGCTCGCTGATCGTCACGCCCAGGCCCGGACGGGCGGACACGTGCATCCGTCCGTCGCGGATCTCCAGGCGCTCCTCGAACAGCGGGTGCAACCAGTCGAAGTGCTCCACCCACGGCTCCAGGGGGTACGCCGCCGCCAGGTGCAGGTGGATCTCCATCGCGAAGTGCGGTGCCAGCTGCAGGTGGGCGTGCTCGGCCAGCGTCGCCAGCTTCAGGAACTGCGTGATGCCGCCGATGCGCGGCGCGTCGGGCTGGATGACGTCGGCCGCGCCGGCGTCGATGAGGGCGACGTGCTCGCGGACGCTGGTGAGCATCTCCCCGGTGGCGATCGCGGTGTCCAGCGACCGCGCCAGCTGCGCGTGCCCCTCGGTGTCGTAGGCGTCCAGCGGCTCCTCGATCCACACCAGGCCGAACTCCTCCAGCGCCCGCCCCACCCTCTGCGCGGTGGGGCGGTCCCACTGCTGGTTGGCGTCCACCATGAGCGGCAGGTCGTCGCCGATGTGCTCGCGCACCGCGCGCACCCGGCGCAGGTCCTCCTTGGCGTCCGGCTGGCCCACCTTGATCTTGATGCCGCCGATGCCCTCGGCCAGCGTGCGGTCGGCGTTGGTGAGCACCCGCTCCAGCGGCTCGTGCAGGAAGCCGCCGGAGGTGTTGTAGCAGCGCACCGAGTCGCGGTGGGCCCCCAGCAGCTTCGCCAGCGGCAGGCCGGCCCGCTTGGCCTTGAGGTCCCACAGCGCGATGTCCAGCGCCGCCAGCGCCTGGGTGGAGGCGCCGCTGCGACCCACCGAGGCGCCCGCCCACACCAGCTTCGTCCACAGGCGGGCGATGTCGTTGGGGTCCTCACCGACCAGGTCGGCGGCCACCTCGCGCGCGTGCGCGAACTGGGCGGGGCCCCCGGCGCGCTTGGAGTACCCGAAGCCGACGCCCTCCAGCCCGGCCTCGGTGGTGATCTCGGCGAAGAGGAAGACGACCTCCGTCATGGCCCGCTGGCGGCCCGTGAGCACCTTGGCGTCGCTGATCGCCGTCGTCAGCGGCAGCACCACCGAGGACAGGGTCACGGACGCGATGCGGTCCAGGACGGGGGAGGGGGCTGCGGAGGCCGGAGGCACGAGGACGGGCTCGGTGAGGTCGCTGGTGGTCATGTCTTCCTCGGGTCGGCGGGGAGCCGAGGACGGCGGGCGTCGTCGGCGACGGTGCCGCCACCGTAGGAAGCCGGTGCGATGCCTGTCCAGGAGCTTTCCGGCATCGTGCGATGCCGACCGGGCATCACCGGCGGGCGGTGCCGGGCCGGTGTCAGCCGGCCGCCAGCTCCTCGCGCGTGGGCGGGTTCGCCCCCGCTCGCGAGCACGTGATCGACGCCACCTGCGCCGCCGTGCGCAGCACGTCCTCCAGCGCGTCCAGCCGCAGCGCCCGCAGCCGCCGCGCCGCCGCCGGGCCCAGCAGGTCGTGCTCGGCCAGCGCGTGCAGCAGCCCCGCGGTGAAGGCGTCCCCCGCGCCGACGGTGTCCACGACCCGCGTCGGCGGCGCCGGCACCCGCAACGTGCCCGCCCCCGCGACGCCCACCGCGCCGTCCCCGCCGCGGGTCACCACGACCAGCGCCGGGCCGCGGCGCTGCCAGCGGCGCGCCACCTCCACCACGTCCTCGCCCGGGCACAGCCACGCCACGTCCTCGTCGGAGGCCTTGACGACGTCGGCGCTCTCGACGAACGCCTCCACCAGGGGCAGCGCCTGCTCCGGGGAGCCCAGGAAGGCCGGGCGCACGTTCGGGTCGTAGCTGGTCGTGGCCCGCCGCCGCCGGGCGCGCAGCAGCTCCAGCACCTGCCGCGCACCCGGCGCGACCGCCGCGCCGATGGACCCGGTGTGCACCACGTCCACCTCGTCGTCCAGCCGCTCGTCCGCACCCGCCGCCGGCAGGCGCCACTGCAGCTCGAACTCGTAGGAGGCGCGGCCCTGCTCGTCCAGCTGCGCGCGCGCCACCGAGGTGGGCAGCTCGTCCACCGCCCCGGGCGCCAGCGACACGGCCCCGGCCGCCAGGTGCCCCGCCAGCAGCCGGCCGTGCTCGTCGTCGCCCAGGCGCGTCAGCAGCGACACCTCGTGCCCCAGCCGCCCCAGCCCGTACGCCACGTTCAGCGGGCTGCCGCCGGGGTGCTCGGCGACGGTGCCGTCCGCCGAGCGCACCACGTCCACGAGGGACTCCCCGACGACCAGGGCGCGCGCCATCAGCGCGGGCCGGTGAAGTCGACGGCCGAGTAGGCGCGCAGCTTCGAGAGCTTGTGCTCGGACTCCACCCGGCGGATCGTCCCGGACTTCGAGCGCATCACGATGCTCGAGGTGCTGATCGTGTCGCCGCGGTAGCGCACCCCGCCGACGAGCTCGCCGTCGGTGATGCCGGTCACGACGAAGTAGACGTTGTCGCTGGCGACCAGCTCGGCGGTGCTCAGCACCGCGTCCAGGTCGTGGCCGGCGTCCAGCGCCTTCTGGCGCTCGTCGTCGTCGCGCGGGGCCAGCCGCCCCTGGATCGTGCCGCCCAGGCAGTGCATCGCGCAGGCGGCGATGATGCCCTCGGGGGTGCCCCCGACGCCCATGAGGAGGTCCACGCCGGTGCCCTCGCGCGCCGCCATCACCGCGCCGGCGACGTCGCCGTCGGAGATGAACTTGATGCGGGCCCCCGCGTCGCGGACCTCCTGCGCCAGCTGCGCGTGCCGGGGGCGGTCCAGGATGCAGACGGTGACGTCCTCCACCCAGCGGTTCTTCGCCCGCGCCAGCCGGCGCACGTTCTCCTTCACCGGCAGGCGGATGTCCACCACGTCGGCGGCCTCCGGGCCGGCCACCAGCTTGTCCATGTAGAAGACGGCGCTGGGGTCGTACATGGTGCCCCGCTCGGCCACCGCCAGCACCGCCACCGCGTTGGGCATCCCGCGCGCGGTCAGGGTCGTGCCGTCGATGGGGTCCACCGCCACGTCGCACTCCGGGCCGCTGCCGTCGCCGACGCGCTCGCCGTTGAAGAGCATGGGGGCGTCGTCCTTCTCGCCCTCGCCGATGACGACCGTGCCGTTCATGCTCACGGTGCCGATGAGGGTGCGCATGGCGTTCACCGCGGCGCCGTCGGCCTTGTTCTTGTCCCCGCGGCCCACCCACCGCCCGCCCGCCATCGCCGCGGCCTCGGTCACGCGCACCAGCTCCATCGCCAGGTTGCGGTCGGGGGCCTCCGTCCCGACGGCGAGCGCCGCGGGCAGCTGGGGCGAGGCGTTCTGGGACATGTGACCTCCACGGTCGACGTCGTCGGGGCGCCAGCGTATCCGGCACCATGGAGCCCGTGAGCACGACCGGCAGCACCCCCGCGCACCAGGCACCCGCACCTCCCGGCGAGGACCCCCGCGGCGTGCCGCGGACCCGGCGCGGCGGCAACGTGCAGTCGATGCTGCTGTCGATGGCCGTGATCCTCGGCCTGGTCGCGGTGGTGGTGTGGGCGCTGCCGCGCCCCGGCTCGATCCAGCAGCCGCCCGCCGACGTGGCCGGCACCGCGGCAGGCGCCGGCGCCGAGCTGCCCTTCACGCCCCCGGTGCCTGCCGTGCCGCAGGGGTGGACCGCCACCTCCGCGCAGGTCAACCGATCCACCGACGGCGTCCTGACCTGGCACGTCGGCTACCGCACCGACGAGGGCGAGTACGTCGCCCTGGAGGTCGCGCGCGACGCCACGGCCGCCTGGCAGCGGGCGCAGACCGGCGGCGGGGCGGAGGACGGCGCGCTCGAGGTGGACGGGCGGCAGTGGGAGCGCCTGCTGCAGGAGGACCGCGGGCGGCGCGCGCTGGTGCGCACCGAGGACGGCCTCACGGCGGTCGCCGCCGGCCAGGCCGGCTACCCCGTGCTCGCCGAGCTGGTGCGCGCCACCGAGGCCGGCTGGGCGGCGGCGGGCGCCACGTGGGGCGCGCCCGCCCCCTGACCAGCGGGGGCGCGCCCGCCCCGGCCGCTCAGCCCTCGTCGCCGCCCGGCGGGCGCGCCGCGTCGAGGCGGGCGCGGGCGCCCTCCAGCCAGCGCTCGCACGCCACGGCCAGCGCCTCCCCGCGCTCCCACAGCGCCAGGGACTCCTCCAGGCCGGTGCCGCCGGCCTCCAGCCGGCGCACCACGTCCACGAGCTCGTCGCGGGCCCGTTCGTAGCCCAGGGCGGCGATGTCGTCGGGCAGCGCCGGGGTCTCGTCGGGCGGCGCAGCGGGGGACTCGGCAGCTGCGTCCACGGGGGGCTCGGGCTTCTCGCGCTTGGTCGGCACGGGCACAGACCCTAGGTCCACCCCGGGTGCGAGCCGGGGCCCCGCCGCCGCTCAGCCGGCGCGCGCGGTCAGCTCCCCGTCGGCCAGGCGCACCCGCAGCGCGGTGCCGGCCGGCGCGTCGGCGGGGTCGCGCACCACGCGGGCGCTGCCGTCCGCGCCCACCGCCCGCACCACCGCGTACCCGCGCAGCAGCGTCGAGCGCGGGGACAGCGCCCGCACGCTCGCGCGCAGGTGCTCCACCTCCACCGCCGCCCGGTCCAGCCGGCCGGCCAGGGCGCGGCGGGTGCGCTCGCGCAGCCGCCCGACCTCCGCGGCCGGGCCGTCCACGAGGACGTGCGGGGCCGCGAGCACCGGGCGGCTGCGCAGCGCCAGCAGGCCCGAGCGCTCCCGCTCCACGCGGGCCGCCACCGCCCGCCGGGCCCGCGAGCGCAGCTGCGCCACGCCGGCGAGCTCCTCGGCGACGTCGGGCACGACGCGGCGGGCGGCGTCGGTGGGGGTCGAGGCGCGCACGTCGGCGACCAGGTCCAGCAGGGGGCTGTCGACCTCGTGGCCGATGGCCGAGACGACGGGCGTGCGCACCGCCGCGACGGCGCGCACCAGCGCCTCGTTGCTGAAGGGCAGCAGGTCCTCCACGCTGCCGCCGCCGCGGGCGACGACCACGACGTCGACCTCCTCCAGCGCGTCCAGCTCCCGCAGCGCCGCGCTGACCTCCGTCACCGCCGCCGGGCCCTGCACGGCGACCTCGCGCACCTCGAAGCGCACCGCCGGCCAGCGCAGCCGGGCGTTGTCCACCACGTCGCGCTCGGCGGCGCTGGCGCGCCCGCACACCAGCCCCACCACGCGCGGCAGGAACGGCAGCGGCTTCTTGCGCTCGGCGTCGAACAGGCCCTCGGCGGCCAGCACGCGCTTGAGGTGCTCCAGGCGGGCCAGCAGCTCCCCGACGCCCACGGGCCGCACGTCGTCGGCGGCCAGGCTCAGGCTGCCCCGCTTCGCGTAGAACTCCGGCTTGGCGTGCACCACGACGCGCGCGCCGTGGCGCAGGCCGTCGGGCAGCACGTCGCGCAGCCGCGACAGCACCCGGCGGGTCAGCGTGACGGGCAGGGACATGTCGGTGTCGGTGTCGCGCAGGGTGACGAAGACCACGTGCGCGCCGGGGCGGTCGCTGACCTGCACCACCTGCCCCTCCACCCACGTCCAGGGCATCCGGGCCACGTAGGCGTCGATCTTGGAGGCCAGCAGCCGCACCGGCCACGGGTGCTCCGCGCTGGTCTCCCCGGCGGTGCCGGGGCGGCGCGGCGGTTCGGCCGGGGACCGCTGCGGGGACGGGGGCGCGCTCACGGGCCCATCCTGCCCGCCCGCCGAGCGGGGGCGGGGCGCCCGGGGGCCGACCTACCATGGGGGCGTGACGCAGCCCCTCCTCGACACCCCCGCCGCGACCGCCGCCGACGACTGCAACGACACCGCCGCGCTGGCCGGGGCCGGCGAGCGCGCCGCGTGGGACGGCGGCAAGCGGGTGCTGCTGGCCGCGCCGCGCGGGTACTGCGCCGGCGTGGACCGGGCCGTGGAGGCGGTGGAGAAGGCGCTGGAGCTGTACGGCGCCCCCGTCTACGTGCGCAAGGAGATCGTCCACAACAAGCACGTGGTGCGCACGCTCGCCGAGCGGGGGGCGGTGTTCGTGCAGGAGACCTCCGAGGTGCCCGAGGGCGCGCACGTGGTGTTCTCCGCGCACGGCGTCAGCCCGGCGGTGCGCGCCGAGGCGCAGGAGCGCTCGCTGAAGGCGATCGACGCCACCTGCCCCCTGGTGACCAAGGTCCACCGCGAGGCCGTGCGCTTCGCCGAGCGGGACGCGCAGATCCTGCTCATCGGGCACACCGGCCACGAGGAGGTCGAGGGCACCGCGGGGGAGGCCCCCGAGCACATCACGGTCGTGGACAGCCCCGAGGTGGCCGACACCATCGAGGTGCGCGACCCGGACAACCTCGTGTGGCTGTCCCAGACGACGCTCAGCGTCGACGAGACGATGGAGACGGTGCGCCGGCTGCGCGAGCGCTTCCCGAACCTGGCCGACCCGCCCAGCGACGACATCTGCTACGCGACCCAGAACCGCCAGGTGGCCGTGAAGAAGATCGCCGCCGAGTCCGACCTGGTGATCGTCGTGGGGTCGGCGAACTCCTCCAACTCCGTGCGTCTGGTGGAGGTCGCCCTCGACGCGGGGGCGCGGGCCTCGCACCGGGTGGACGCCGCCGCCGAGATCGACGACGCGTGGTTCCAGGGGGTGACCACGGTGGGGGTGACCTCCGGCGCCTCGGTGCCGGAGGTGCTGGTGCGCGAGGTCGTGGAGCACCTGGCGGCACGCGGCTACGGCTCCGTGGAGGAGGTCACCACCGCGCAGGAGGACCTCGTCTTCTCGCTGCCCACGGACCTGCGCCGCGACCTCAAGCGCCGCAGCCTGCCGCTCACCCCCCTCTGAGGCCGCGCTCCCCGCGCTCCTCGCGCTGCTGCCCGTCCCCCAGCAGTTCCGGGGCCGTCAGCGGCCGCACGGCGTCCTCCAGCGGCCCCACCTCCGGCAGATCGCCGTCGGCGAGGTCCAGGTCGCGCAGCCGGCGGGCCGTGACCAGCACCCGGCGCTCCAGGGTGCCCACGAAGCGGTTGTAGTCCTCCACCGCGCGGTGCAGCGTCCGGCCCAGCGAGGCGGTGTGCCCGCCGAGGGTGCCGAGGCGCTCGTGCAGCTCGCGGCCCAGGGCGAACAGCTCGCGCGCGCTGCCCGCCACGGCGTCCTGCTGCCAGGTCAGCGCCACGGTGCGCAGCAGCGCCAGCAGCGTGGTGGGCGTGGCCAGCACCACGCGCCGGCTCATCGCGTGCTCCAGCAGGGCCGGGTCGGCCTCGCAGGCGGCGGCCAGGAACGCCTCCCCGGGCACGAAGCAGACGACGACGTCGGGGGAGTCCCGCACGGCCGCGGGGTAGTCCTTGGCCGCCAGGGCGTCGACGTGCCCGCGCAGCGCCCGGGCGTGCGCGGCCAGCTCCGCGCGCCGCGCCGCCTCGTGCGCCGGGCCCTCGTCCAGCTCGCTGGCGCGCAGGAACGCGGCGAGCGGGGCCTTGGCGTCCACGACGACGTGCTTGCCGCCGGGCAGGTCGACGACGAGGTCGGGGCGCACGGTGCGCCCGTCGCGGGTCGTCAGGGTGGCCTGCTGGGTGAAGTCCACCCGCTCCAGCATCCCGGCGTGCTCGACGACGCGGCGCAGCTGGACCTCCCCCCAGGACCCGCGGGAGCTGGAGGCGCGCAGCGCCCCGGCCAGCGAGGCCGTCTGGGTGCGCAGCGCGTCCGTGCCGGCGGCCACGGCGGCGAGCTGCTCGGTGAGCCGGGCGTACTGCTCCACGCGGTCGCGCTCCAGGGTGCGCACCTGCTCCTCGACGCGCCCCAGGGTGTCGGCGACCGGCGCCACGGCCGCGGTCAGCTCGCGCCCCCGCGCGTCGCGCTCGGTCAGCTCGGCCACCCGCTCGCGCAGCAGGTCGCGCTCGACGACGGCCGCCGCAGCGCCGGCGGCGTCGGCGCGCCGCAGCGCCCGGGCGAGCAGCAGCCCCAGGGCGAGGCCGGTGAGCAGGCCGACCAGCAGGCCGGTGAGCAGCAGGGCGGCGGGGCTGACGTCCACGCCCGCACTGTGCCAGGCGCCGGTGGCCCGGCCCGTGCTGCTCCGTCCGGGTGATGCGCGCCCACCCTTCTCTGCGCGCTGCGTGGTCAGCACGGTGCGCATCGTGACGAGGTGGTGCGCGGTGCGGCGTGCGTGCCGTCCGGGGACGAGGAACCCGCCCCCGGTGGTCGCGGCGCGTCGATCAGTGTTCACCCGGCGTCGACCTGCATGACCCGCCGGTGGGGAGGAATCCGCGGTGCACCCCGAACGCCCTCCACTACAGTGACGCCACGAGAGAGTTGCGGGGGGCGGTGCGCGACGGGTGGGGGGCACCCGGCACGCCCCCGCGGCACCGCTCGACACCGATGCAGACGATCGGCACCGATCGACCAGGGGGGAACACGATGGACCACGTCGACGCCGCTGAGCCGCGGGAGCGGGACGAGGACCCGGTGGGCCGGGCGCTGGCGGTCGTGTCCGCGCAGCAGGTCCCCACCCAGCGCGCCTGCCTGGACCTGGCCCGGGCGCTGTCGGGGGCGGGTGACGCGCGCCGCGCCGTGCAGTGGGCGTTCGCCTCGATCGACGCGGGCGAGGACTTCGCCGGCTGGCTGGCGGCCGCGCGCCTGTGGCAGCGCCACCGCGCCGACCTGCCCGCGCCGGCGCGGCGCGCGCGCGTGGCCGTGCTCGGCAGCTACACCACCACCCAGCTGACCAGCCTGCTGCCGCTGGCGTGCGCGCGGGCCGGGGTGGACGTCGAGGTCTACGAGTGCGGGTACGGCCTCTACCGGCAGGAGCTGCTGGACCCCACCAGCGGCCTGCACGAGTTCGCCCCCGACGTCGTCGTCCTGGCCGTGGACGCCGCCGAGGTCGACCTGCACCCGCCGGTGGCCGACCCGGGGGCCGCCGTCGAGGCCGAGGTGGCGCGCTGGACGTCCCTGTGGGACCTGGCCCGCGAGCGCTTCGGCGCCCGCGTCGTGCAGCACGGCGTCGTCGTGCCGCCCGACGAGCCGCTGGGTCACCTCGCCGCGCGGGTGCCCGGTTCGCGCAGCTCGCTGCTGCGCCGCTTCTCCGAGCGCCTCGGGGAGGTCGCCGCTTCGCCGGCCGGGCAGGGCGTCGCGCTGGTCGACTGCGAGCGCCTCGCCTCGGACGTCGGCAAGCGGACCTGGACCGACCCGCGCTACGTGCACGCCGCCAAGCAGGCCGTGTCGCTGGCGTGCGTGCCGCTGCTGGCCCGGCACACCGCCGCGGTGCTCGCCGCCCAGCTGGGCGCTTCGCGCAAGTGCCTCGTGCTGGACCTGGACGGCACGCTGTGGGGCGGTGTCCTGGGCGAGGTCGGCGTGCACGGCATCACCCTGGGCACCGGTGCCGCCGGCGAGGCGTACAGCGCCTTCCAGCGGTACGTCCTGGCGCTGAAGGACAAGGGCGTGGTCCTGGCGATCTGCTCCAAGAACGACGAGGAGCTCGTGCGCGAGGTCTTCGCGCAGAACCCGGACCTGCTCGTGAGCCTGGACGACGTCGCCGTCCTCAAGGCCAGCTGGCAGGACAAGCCCACCGCGGTGCGCAGCATCGCGGCGACCCTGGGCATCGGCGAGGACGCGCTGGTCTTCGTCGACGACAACCCCGCCGAGCGCGAGGCGGTGCGCGAGCTCGTCCCGGCGGTGGACGTGGTGCCGCTGCCGACCGAACCGGCCGGGTACGTCGCGGCGCTGGCGCGCTACCCGTTCTTCGAGACCGACGCGCTGACGGCCGAGGACGCCGCCCGCACCGAGCAGTACCGCGCCCGCGCGCTCGCGGCCCGGGAGCGCGACTCCGCCGGGTCGCTGGAGGACTACCTGGGCGGGCTGGGCATGCGCGCCGAGGTGGCGCCGCTGGGGCCGGCGAACGTCGCGCGCGTGGCGCAGCTGCTGGGCAAGACGAACCAGTTCAACCTCACGACCCGCCGGCACTCCCTGGCCGACGTGGAGTCCTTCGCGGTGGACCCGGACCGGTGCGCCCAGGTCGTCCGCCTGCGCGACCGCTTCGCCGACCACGGCGTGGTGGGCGTGCTGCTCGCCCGGCGGGTGCAGGACCCGTCCGGCCCGGTGCTGGAGGTGGACAGCTGGCTGATGAGCTGCCGCGTCATCGGTCGCACCCTGGAGGACGAGATGTTCGGCGTGCTGGTGCGGCAGGCGCGGGCCGCCGGCTGCGAGCGGCTGCGGGGCACGTACGTGCCCACGGCGAAGAACTCCCAGGTGGCGGGGCTGTACGAGCGGCTGGGCTTCAGCCGCGAGGAGGGCGCCGACGGCCTGGCGGGGGAGGGCTCGACCAGCTGGGTGCTGGCGGTGCCCGAGCGGGTGGAGACCCCCGGGCTGATGGAGGTGCAGGTGGACGTCACGGCCCCGAGCGCGGGCGCGGACGGCGACGAGGTGCCGGCGCAGCGCCGGCAGGAGCAGGAGGTGGCGCGGTGAGCGAACGGACGGGTGAGCTGCTGAGCGAGGACGGCGTCGACGGGCGGGTGCTGCGGGTCTTCCGCGACGTCCTGGGCGACGAGCAGCTCCAGCTGAGCGAGACCACGACGGCCGCGGACGTGCCCGGGTGGGACTCCCTGGCGCACATCAACATCATGTTCTCGCTGGAGTCAGAGTTCGGCGTGCAGTTCACCGACGCCCAGCTGACCTCCTTCGCGGACGTGGGCGAGCTGCGCCGGTTCCTGGCCGCCGCCGCGGGCTGAGCCCCGCCCCGGGCCCCGCGCCCCGCCCACCGGCGGGGCGCGGGACCGGGCGGCGGTAGGCTGCTGTCCCCGTGGCCCTCACCATCGGCATCGTCGGACTCCCCAACGTCGGCAAGTCCACCCTCTTCAACGCGCTCACGGAGAACGACGCCCTCGCGGCGAACTACCCGTTCGCGACGATCGAGCCCAACGTCGGGGTGGTGCCGCTGCCGGACCCCCGCCTGGACGAGCTGGCCCGGATCTTCTCCAGCGAGAAGACGGTGCCCGCGACGGTGTCCTTCGTCGACATCGCCGGCATCGTCAAGGGCGCCAGCGAGGGGGAGGGGCTGGGCAACAAGTTCCTGGCCAACATCCGCGAGGCGGACGCCATCTGCCAGGTGACCCGCGCCTTCGCCGACCCCGACGTCGTGCACGTGGCCGGCACCGTCGACCCGGCCGACGACATCGCCACCGTGCACACCGAGCTGGTGCTGGCGGACCTGCAGACCCTCGAGCGCGCGGTGCCCCGCCTCGAGAAGGAGGTCAAGGGCAAGAAGACCGACCCGTCGGTGCTGAAGGCGGCCCAGGCGGCCCAGGCGGTCCTGGACTCCGGGCGTCCGCTGTCGGCCGCGACGGCGGCCGACGACGTGGACGTGGCGCAGCTGCGCGAGCTGGGCCTGCTGACGACCAAGCCGTTCCTGTACGTCTTCAACGTCGACGAGACCGTGCTGGGCGACGAGGCCCGGATGGACGAGCTGCGCGCCCTGGTGGCACCGGCCGAGGCGGTCTTCCTGGACGCCAAGCTGGAGTCGGAGCTGGCCGAGCTGGACGCCGAGGAGGCCGCCGAGCTGCTGGCGTCGGTCGGGCAGGACGAGCCGGGCCTGAACCAGCTGGCGCGCGTGGGCTTCGCCACGCTGGGCCTGCAGACGTACCTGACGGCCGGGCCGAAGGAGTCGCGCGCCTGGACGATCCGCAAGGGCGCCACGGCGCCCCAGGCGGCCGGCGTGATCCACACCGACTTCCAGCGTGGCTTCATCAAGGCCGAGGTCGTCTCCTTCACCGACCTGGTCGCGGCGGGGTCGATGGCGGAGGCCAAGGCGCAGGGCCGGGTCCGCATCGAGGGCAAGGACTACGTCATGGCCGACGGCGACGTGGTGGAGTTCCGCTTCAACGTCTGACCCGCCGTCGAGGCCGCCGGGCGCCCGGGTGGGCGTGGTGTGCAGCACCCCTCACGGGGAGCGACACTGGGAGGCAGCCCGCCCGGGCACCGACGGCGATCGGGCGAGTTCGCGCCACACCCGCGACCACGGGTGTTAACGTGCTGCCCGACCGCTAGTGGTGGACATCCTGCCCAGCAGGAGCCGCCGTACCTGGGCAACGTGCCCAAGCAGACGTGCTTGCTAGGAGGAGTCCCACCGTGAGCAGCTTCGACAAGGACGACGCGCAGGGCCTCGTGCGTCGCATCGGCCTCGTCTCCCGCGGTCCTGTGATCACCCGTCGCGCCGGCCTGGCGGGCCTGCTGGGCGCCGCGGCCGTCAGCACCCTCGCGGCGTGCGGCGGCAGCGAGGAGGAGGGCGAGGGCAGCGCCGAGGGCACCGGCTCCGGTGGCGACGTCATCGCCAACGGCACCGAGCCGCAGAACCCGCTGGTGCCGACCAACACCAACGAGGTCGGCGGCGGGCGCCTGCTCGACTCGCTGTGGGCCGGCCTCGTCTACTACCAGGCCGACGGTTCCCCCGAGAACGACGTGGCCGAGTCCATCGAGTCCACCGACGGGCAGAACTACACGATCACCATCAAGCCGGACCAGACGTTCTCCGACGGCACCCCGGTCACGGCCAGCTCCTTCGTGGACGCCTGGAACTACGGCGCCCTGGGCACCAACGCGCAGCTGTCGAGCTACTTCTTCGAGCCGATCCAGGGCTTCGAGGAGGTCCAGGCCGACCCGCCGACCGCCCAGACCATGTCCGGCCTGCAGGTCGTGGACGACACCACCTTCACCGTGGCGCTGGTGCAGCCGGAGAGCGACTTCCCGCTGCGCCTGGGCTACTCGGCGTTCTACCCGCTGCCCGCCTCGGCCTTCGACGACATGGACGCCTTCGGCGAGAGCCCGATCGGCAACGGCCCCTACAAGCTGGCCGCCGCCGACGCCTGGCAGCACAACGTCCGCATCGACTTCGTGCCGAACGAGGCGTACACCGGCCCGCGGCAGGCGCAGAACGACTCGCTGGCGTTCGTCTTCTACGAGACCTACGACGCCGCCTACGCCGACCTGCAGTCCGGCAACCTCGACGTCATCGACAACATCCCGCCGTCGGCGCTGGCCACCTTCCAGGACGACCTGGGCGAGCGCGCCGTCAACCAGCCCTCGGCGGTGTTCCAGTCGTTCACCATCCCGCAGAACCTCCCGCACTTCAGCGGTGAGGAGGGCGCCCTGCGCCGGCAGGCGATCTCGCACGCCATCGACCGCGCCCAGATCTGCGAGACGGTCTTCCAGGGCACCCGCACCCCGGCGAAGGACTTCACGTCCCCGGTCATCGACGGCTACTCCGAGACGGTCCCGGGCAGCGAGGTGTTGGACTACGACGCGGAGGAGGCCCAGCGCCTCTGGGCGCAGGCGGACGCGATCGCGCCGTACACCGGCACCTTCACCATCGCCTACAACTCCGACGGTGGGCACCAGGAGTGGGTCGACGCCACCGCCGCCTACATCCGCCAGACCCTGGGCATCCAGGCCGAGGGCGCGCCGTACCCGACGTTCGCGGCGCTGCGCACCGACGTCACCAACCGCACCATCACGGGCGCCTTCCGCACCGGCTGGCAGGCGGACTACCCGGGTCTGTACAACTTCCTGGCGCCGATCTACGCCACCGGTGCCGGCTCCAACGACGGCGACTACAGCAACCCGGAGTTCGACGCGCTGCTGGAGCAGGCTGCTGCGCAGACCGACACCGGGCAGGCGAACGAGCTGCTGCAGCAGGCGCAGTCGATCCTCTTCGAGGACCTGCCCGCGATCCCGCTGTGGTACTCCAACGTCACCGGCGGCTCGTCGGAGGCGGCCAGCAACGTCCAGTTCGGCTGGAACAGCGTGCCGCTGTACTACCAGATCACCAAGAGCTGATCACGGCGCTCAGGGGTGGACCGCTTCCGGCCGGTCCACCCCTGACGCGCGTGCGCGTGGTGCGCACGAGGACGCCGGCAAGGACAACGGCCGGGGGCGGCCAGGGACGGCCGGCTCCCCGAGGAGGCTCGTGATGGGTTGGTACATCGGACGCCGTCTGCTGCAGATGGTGCCCGTCTTCTTCGGCGCGACGCTGCTGATCTACGCGCTCGTGTTCCTGCTCCCGGGGGACCCGATCCTCGCGCTGTTCGGCGAGCGCCCGGCCAGCCCGACGGCCGTCGCCGCGCTGCGGGAGCAGTACAACCTGGACGAGCCGTTCATCGTCCAGTACCTGCTCTTCATCAAGGGCATCTTCACCCTCGACTTCGGGCAGTCCTTCTCCGGCCGGCCGGTGATCGAGCAGCTGGCCGACGCGTTCCCGGTCACCATCAAGCTCGCCGTGATCGCCCTGGCCATCGAGGCCGTGCTCGGCATCGCGTTCGGCTTCCTGGCCGGTCTGCGCCGCGGCGGCGTCTTCGACTCCACGGTGCTGTTCCTCAGCCTCGTGGTCATCGGCATCCCGGTGTTCGTCCTCGGCTTCACCGCGCAGTACCTGTTCGGGGTGAAGTGGGGGATCGTCGACCCGACCGTCGGCGGTGACCCGTCCTTCTCGGAGCTGCTGCTGCCCGGGGCGGTGCTGGGGGCGCTGTCGTTCGCCTACGTGCTGCGGCTGACGCGCAACTCCGTGGCCGAGGCCCTCAGCGCCGACCACGTGCGCACCGCCACCGCCAAGGGGCTGGCGCGCCCGCGCGTCGTCACCGTGCACGTGCTGCGCAACTCGCTCATCCCGGTCGTGACCTTCCTGGGCGCGGACCTCGGCGCGCTGATGGGCGGCGCCCTGGTCACCGAGGGCATCTTCAACGTGCCCGGCGTCGGCCGGCTGCTGTACCAGGCCGTCATCCGCAGCGAGGGGCCCACCGTGGTCTCCGTCGTCACGGTGCTCGTGCTCGTCTACCTTCTCGCCAACCTCGTCGTGGACCTGCTCTACGCCGTCCTGGACCCGAGGATCCGCTATGTCTGAGACCACCGCGCGCCCCGGGCAGGAGCACTACGTCGCCCCCCTGGAGGAGACGCCGCTGGCCGCCGTCGACGCCGTCGACGAGTCCGCGCCCTCGGCGAGCCTGTGGGGCGACGCCTGGAAGCAGCTGCGCCGCCGGCCGCTGTTCATCGTGCCCTCGCTGATCATCCTGCTGCTGGTCGTGGTGGCGCTGTTCCCGTCGCTGTTCACCTCGGTGAACCCGCGCTACCAGGAGCTGGCCCGCGCGCTGGAGGGCGGCTCGCAGGGGCACCCGCTGGGCTTCACCCGCCTGGGCACCGACGTCTACGCCCGCGTGGTCCACGGCGCCCGCGCCTCGATCAGCGTGGGCCTGCTCACGACCGCCATCGTCGTCGTGGTCGGCGGCACGGTCGGGGCGCTGGCCGGGTTCTTCGGCGGCTGGCTGGACGCCCTGCTCTCGCGGGTGGTGGACATGTTCTTCGCGCTGCCGCTGATCCTGGGGGCCATCGTCATGCTGCAGGCGCTGCAGGGCCGAAGCGTCTGGACGGTCGCGCTGACCCTGTCGCTGTTCGGCTGGCCGCAGGTGGCGCGCATCATGCGCAGCTCCGTGCTGCAGGTGCGCGGCAACGAGTTCGTCACCGCGGCGAAGTCCCTGGGCCTGGGGCGCTTCGCGACGCTGCTGCGGCACGTGCTGCCCAACGCGCTGGGCCCCGTCATCGTCGTGGCGACGATCTCCCTGGGCACCTTCATCGCCGCCGAGGCGACCCTGTCCTTCCTGGGCATCGGCCTGCCCAGCAACGTCGTCTCCTGGGGCGGCGACATCAGCAACGCCGTGCCGTCGGTGCGCACCGACCCGTGGATCCTGCTGTGGCCGTCGATCGCCCTGTCGGTGACCGTCCTGTCGTTCCTCATGCTCGGCGACGCCCTGCGCGACGCCCTCGACCCGAAGGGCCGCACCCGGTGACCGAGCCCAGCACCACCTCCGCCGGACCCGTGGACCGCGGCACCCCGCTGCTGCAGGTGCGCGACCTGCAGGTCGACTTCACCTCCGGCGGCGGCACCGTCCACGCCGTGCGCGACGCCAGCTTCAGCGTCTACCCCGGGCAGACCGTGGCGGTCGTCGGCGAGTCCGGCTCCGGCAAGTCCACCTCCGCGCAGGCGGTCATCGGCCTGCTGCCCGGCAACGGCCGGGTGGTCGGGGGGCAGGTCCTCTTCGACGGCAAGGACATCGCCCACGCCTCGAAGAAGGAGTTCGTGCAGCTGCGCGGCCGGCACATCGGCCTGGTGCCGCAGGACCCCATGTCCAACCTGAACCCGGTGTGGTCGATCGGCTTCCAGATCCGCGAGGCGCTGGCCGCCAACGGCCTGGCCAAGGGCGCGGCGGCGAAGCAGCGCGCGGTGGAGCTGCTGGAGGAGGCCGGCCTGAGCGACGCCGCCCGGCGCACCAAGCAGTACCCGCACGAGTTCTCCGGCGGCATGCGCCAGCGCGCCCTCATCGCCATCGGCCTGGCCTCGCGCCCGCGCCTGCTCATCGCCGACGAGCCGACCTCCGCCCTGGACGTGACCGTCCAGCGGCAGATCCTGGACCACCTGGACACCCTGACCGCCGAGCTGGGCACCGCCGTGCTGCTCATCACGCACGACCTCGGCCTGGCCGCCGAGCGCGCCGAGCACCTGGTGGTCATGTACAAGGGGCGCGTGGTGGAGTCCGGCCCGGCGCTGGAGATCCTGCAGCGCCCGCAGCACCCGTACACCCGGCGCCTGGTGGAGGCCGCGCCCTCGCTGGCCTCCCGGCGCCTGGAGTCCGCGCACCGCGCCGAGGTCGTCGAGCACGCCCGCGAGCACGCGCTGGAGGCGCACGAGCGCGCCGCCGGGGGCGCGCACGCGTCGGCGGGAGCCGGGGCGGTGGGCGCCGACACCGTCACGCCGAACGTCATCGAGGTCCGCAACCTCGTCAAGGAGTTCAGCCTGCGCGGCTCGGGGTTGCGCGGGGAGACGCTGCGCGCGGTCGACGACGTCAGCTTCGCGGTGCGCCGCGGCACGACGACGGCGGTGGTCGGCGAGTCCGGCTCGGGCAAGTCCACCGTGGCGCAGATGGTGCTCAGCCTGCTGCCGCCCACCAGCGGCTCCGTCCTCTTCGACGGCGTGGACCTCACCGAGCTCGACCGCAAGGAGCTCTTCCGGTTCCGCCGGCGGGTGCAGCCGATCTTCCAGAACCCCTACGGGTCGCTGGACCCCAGCTGGAGCATCTTCCGCACGGTGGAGGAGCCGCTGCGGGTGCACGGCGTGGGCGACGCGAAGTCGCGCGAGGCGCGGGTGCGCGACCTGCTGGACAAGGTCTCGCTGCCGGCCGCCGCGCTGCGCCGCTACCCCAACGAGCTCTCCGGCGGGCAGCGCCAGCGCGTCGCCATCGCCCGCGCCCTGGCCCTGAACCCGGAGGTCGTGGTCTGCGACGAGGCGGTCAGCGCCCTGGACGTGCTGGTGCAGGGGCAGATCCTCGCCCTGCTCAACGACCTGCAGGCCGAGCTGGGCCTGACCTACCTGTTCATCACCCACGACCTCGCCGTGGTGCGCCAGATCGCCGACGACGTGGTGGTCATGGAGAAGGGCCGCCTCGTTGAGGCGGCCACCACCGACGAGGTGTTCGACGCCCCGAAGCAGGCCTACACGAGGGCGCTGCTGGAGGCCATCCCCGGCGGGAACATCCAGCTGGGGGCCTGAGCGGCGCACCCCCGCAGTGGCCGGCAGCGGCCACCGCGGGGGCGACCGCCCGTCACAGGGCCACGCCCACCAGGTGGCCGATGCCGTAGGTGACGGCCATCGCCAGCAGGCCGCCGCCCACGTTGCGCACCACCGCCCGCGGCGCCGGGGCGCCGCCGAGGCGGGCGCTGACCGCCCCGGTGACCAGCAGCGCCAGGACCACCGCGGCCACGCACACGGCCACCCGGGCCGGCTGCGGCGGCAGCAGCACCGCCAGCAGCGGCAGCAGGCCGCCGAGGGTGAACGCGACCGTCGAGGCGGCCGCCGCCTGCCAGGGGCTGGTGAACTCCTCCGGGTCCAGCCCCAGCTCGGCCTCGGCGTGCGCGGCCAGCGCGTCGTGCTCGGTCAGCTCCACCGCCACCCGCCGCGCCAGCTGCGGCGACAGGCCCTTGGCCTCGTAGATCGCCGTCAGCTCCGCCAGTTCCTCCTCCGGCATCTCTGCCAGCTCCCGGCGCTCCTTCGCCAGCAGCGCCCGCTGGGTGTCGGACTGGGTGCTCACCGAGACGTACTCGCCGGTGCCCATGGACAGCGCCCCGGCCACCAGGGCGGCCACGCCCGCGGCGGCCAGCGCACCGGCGTGCTCGGTGGCCGCCACCACGCCGAGCAACACGCCGGCCACGGACACCACGCCGTCGTTGGCGCCCAGCACGCCCGCCCGCAGCCGGTTCAGGCGGGCGTCGACGTCGGAGACGTGCAGGTCGGGTTCACCGGGGTGCGTGCTGGCCACGGCAGGAGGCTAGGGCCCCGACGGTCCGGTCCTCCCGCGAGCCCGGTCCTCCGGTCGTGGGCCCGCCCCCGCGCAGCGCGGTGCCCCGCGCGTGCTGGTGACGCCGTGCGGCCGCGGGGCTACGGTGTTCGGATGCAGTTCGTCGTCGCACTGACCGTGCTGGCCGTCGCCGTCGCCGCCGCCGTCGTGTACTGGCGCACCGACCCCCGCCACCGCCTGCCCGCCTCCGCCCGCCCGGAGCACGGCAGGCGCACCCGGGCCGGGGCGCGCACCACCGGCCACGGCTGAGGGCCCTCCCCGGACGGTGGTGCGTGTCACGGATCACGTCGGCGCGCCGCCGGGGGCCGAACCCCCGCACCCGCTGCGGCGTTGCACCCTGGGAGGGTGCGCCGTCCGGGCGCTCACGGGGAGAGGGAGTCGATGGGCGAGACGAAGGACGAGCGCACCGGGCCGGCCGCGGGCCGGGACCGGGCGGCGCGGGTGGCCGCCATGCAGCGGGCGGAGCGGGCGCGCGCCCGGCGGCGGAAGGTCGCGCTGATCGCCGTGCCCACCGTGCTGGTGCTCGGCGCCGGTGCCGGGGTCGCCGCCGTGATCGCGGCCCAGCCGGACCCGCCGTCGCTGGAGGCCGTGCAGACCTTCGACTACGTCGGCAGCCAGCACACCGAGGAACCGGTGACGTACGCGGAGACCCCCCCGGTGGGCGGTGAGCACGACCCCGTCTGGCTGAACTGCGGGATCTACGACGCGCCGGTCCCGAACGAGAACGCCGTGCACAGCATGGAGCACGGCGCCGTGTGGATCACCTACGCGTCCGACCTGCCCGCCGAGCAGGTGGAGCAGCTGACCGAGACCGTGGAGGGCAGGGACTACACCCTGCTCTCGCCGTACGAGGGCCTGCCCTCGCCGATCGTGCTGTCCGCCTGGAACCACCAGCTGACGGTCGACAGCGCGGACGACCCGCGCATCGGGGCCTTCCTGTCCGAGTACGTGCAGGGTGCGCAGACGCCCGAGCCCGGTGCGCTGTGCAGCAACGGCGTGGGCACCCCCACGGGCTGAGCGCGTGAGCCCCCGCACCCGCCCCGGCGCCAGCCGTGTCCTCGTCCTGGTCGCCGTCGTGCTGGTGGCCCTGGTCGCCGGCGTCCTCGCGGGCCGCGCCCTGCCGGACGCCCCCGGTGAGCAGTCCGCCGACGTGGGCTTCGCCCGCGACATGGGCACCCACCACCAGCAGGCGATCGCGATGGCCTACGAGGCGATCCAGGAGGCGCCCTCCGCCGAGGTGCGCCAGCTCGCCGTCGACATCGCCTCCACCCAGGGCAACCAGCTGGGCCGCATGCAGGCGCTGCTGATCGAGTGGGGTCACCCCCTCACCGGGTCCGCCCCGGCGATGGCGTGGATGGCGGGCACCGAGGAGCACGCCGCGCACGGGCAGCAGGAAGGGGAGGCGGGCGTGGTGACCATGCCCGGCATGGCCAGCGCCGAGGAGATGGCCCGGCTGGCGCAGCTGAGCGGCGAGGAGTTCGAGGTCGTCTTCCTGCAGCTGATGCTGCGCCACCACGCCGGTGGCCTGCAGATGGCCGAGGCCGGCGCCGAGCTCGTGGGGGACGAACAGCTGCGCGAGCTGGCCGAGGCGATCCTCGCCAGCCAGAGCAGCGAGACGCAGGTCCTCGAGGACCTGCTGGCCCAGCGGGGCGCCGAGCCGCTGCCGTTCCCCGAGCAGGACGCCGCGTGAGGCCCGCGTGAGGCTCGTCGTGGCCGCGGCGCTGGTGGACGACCTCGCGGCGCCGCGGCTGCTGCTGGCCGCCCGGCGCAGCGCCCCGCCGGCGCTCGCCGGCCGCTGGGAGCTGCCCGGCGGCAAGGTGGAACCGGGGGAGGAGCCCGCGGCCGCGCTGCACCGGGAGCTGCGCGAGGAGCTGGGGGTGGGCGCGGAGCTGGGCGCGGAGGTCCCGGGCCCCGCCGGCGGCGCGTGGCCGCTCGGCGGGGACCTCGTGATGCGGGTGTGGTGGGCCCGCGTGGCGCTCGGTGACCCCGCCCCGCTGCAGGACCACGACGAGCTGCGCTGGCTGCCGCCGGGGCGGTGGTCGTCCGTCGACTGGCTCCCGGGCGACGTGCCCCTCGTGCAGCGGCTGGCCGCGACGGCGGGCTGAGGCCCGGTCAGCGGCGCCCGGCGTCCTCCGCCGCGGCCGTGCCCGCACGCGCCGCGTCCGGGTGCGCCGCGTCCAGGTGCGCGGCGTCGGCGACCCGCTCGCGGTGGTCGGCGCGCAGGTCCTTCGCCAGGGCCACGCACAGGCCGATCATCACGACCAGGAACGGTGCCGCCACGATGATCGCGACGTTCTTCAGCGCCTGGATCCCGCCACCGGTCGAGCCGCCGACACCCAGCAGGATGGCGGCCGTGGCGCCGGTGAGCAGCGCCCACGCGACCGTCACCCAGCGGTTCGGCTCGCCGGCGCCGTTCGAGCTGAGCGAGCCCATGACGATGCTCGCCGAGTCGGCGCTGGTGACGAAGTAGATGACGATCATCAGCACGACCACGACCGAGCTGACGGCGCCCAGGGGCAGGGAGCCCAGCACGGTGAAGAACTGGCTCTCCTGCGCCAGTTCGCTGATCTCGACGCCCTCCTGGAACTGCGCGTACAGCGCGGTCCCGCCCAGGACGGAGAACCAGACCAGGGCGATGGCGCTGGGGGCGGCGACCACGCCGAGCACGAACTCGCGGATGGTGCGGCCCCGGGAGATGCGGGCCAGGAAGGTGCCGACGAAGGGCGCCCAGGACATCCACCAGGCCCAGTAGAAGATCGTCCAGCCGCTCAGCCACTCGTCGCCGCCGTAGGCGCCGGTGCGGAAGGAGATCCGCGGCAGCTGGGAGAGGTAGTTGCCCGCCGTGGAGGGGGCCAGGTTCAGGATGAAGACCGTCGGCCCGACGACGAAGAGGAACAGCAGCAGCAGGACCGACAGGACCATGTTGGTGTTCGACAGCCACTTGATGCCGCGCTCGATGCCGCTGAAGGCGGACAGCACGAAGCAGGCGGTGAGGACCACGACGATCCAGACCTGGGTCGAGGTGTCGATCTCGACGCCGAACACCTGGTCCAGGCCGCCGTTGATCTGCGCCGCGCCGAGGCCGAGCGAGGTGGCCGTGCCGAAGAGGGTGGCGAAGATGGCCAGGACGTCGATGACCTTCGCCGGGCCGGTGCGCCCGCGCAGCAGCGGCGCGAAGGGGGCGGAGAAGCCGCCGGTGCGGCCCTTGCGGTACCAGGCGTAGGCCAGCGCGAGCCCCACGACGGCGTAGATGGACCACGGGTGCAGCGCCCAGTGGAACATCGCGTAGATCATCGCGTAGCGCTCGGCGTCCAGGGTGCCGGGCTCGATGCCGCCCTCGGGCGGGGTGAGGGTGTGCGAGATCGGCTCGCTGACGCCGTAGAACAGCAGGCCGATGCCCATGCCGGCGCTGAACATCATGGCGAACCACGAGGCGGTGGAGAACTCCGGGCGGTCCTCGTCGCGACCCAGGCGGGTCCTGCCGTGCTTGGAGAGCATGAGCCAGGCGGCGAAGGCCACGAAGCCGGTGGCGCCGAGCACGAAGGCCCAGCCGAAGTTGGTGGTCAGCCAGGTCAGGACCGCGCCGGAGACGTCGGCGAAGCCCTCGGGGAAGGCCAGGGCGAGACCGAGGAAGACCAGGACCGCGACGGCGCTGACGCCGAACACGACCTTGTCGACCGGGTAGCGGCTGTGGCCCGCGGAGGGCTGCTCGTCGGTCGCTCCGGAGGTGGACGATCGGTGGTCAGGTGGTGCGGACATGACCCACAGGGTGGCACGAGATGCTTCTTCCTACCCATCGAGCGGTGGTTCAAACGCACTAGTCGATGAGCGTCTTCGCAGGTCAGAGCCTTGTTGCAAAGTGCAAGGATCACCGTGGCGAACCGGTGGGCCGCCCCTGGCGGCTACACTGGGGCGTCCGCACCCCTCTGCACCGGATCGAGCAGCAACCATGCCCCTGAGCACCCGCGACGACCTGCGCAACGTCGCGATCGTCGCCCACGTCGACCACGGCAAGACGACGCTCGTGGACGCGATGCTCTGGCAGTCCGGCGCGTTCCGGGCCAACGCCGACGTCGCCGACCGCGTCATGGACTCCGGCGACCTCGAGCGCGAGAAGGGCATCACCATCCTCGCGAAGAACACCTCGGTCCGGTACGCCGGCCCGGGTGCCCCCGAGGGCGGCATGACCATCAACATCATCGACACCCCCGGCCACGCCGACTTCGGCGGCGAGGTCGAGCGCGGCCTGTCCATGGTCGACGGCGTCGTGCTCCTCGTCGACGCCTCCGAGGGCCCCCTGCCGCAGACCCGGTTCGTGCTGCGCAAGGCGCTGGCCGCCGGGATGCCCGTCGTCATCCTCGTCAACAAGGTCGACCGCCCCGACGCGCGCATCGCCGCCGTCGTGGAGGAGACGTACGACCTGCTGCTGGACCTGGCCGCCGACGTCGAGGGCATCGACGCCGACAAGCTGCTCGAGGTCCCCGTCGTCTACGCCTCGGCGAAGAACGGCCGCGCCTCGCTCAACCAGCCCGAGAACGGCGGCCTGCCGGACTCCGAGGACCTCGTCCCGCTGTTCCAGACGATCATCGACACCATCCCCGCGCCGGTCTACGACCCCGAGACCCCGCTGCAGGCGCACGTCACCAACCTCGACGCCTCGCCGTTCCTGGGGCGCCTGGCCCTGCTGCGGATCTTCTCCGGCGAGCTCGTCAAGGGCCAGCAGGTCGCCTGGTGCAAGCACGACGGCACCATCGAGCGCGTCAAGGTCACCGAGCTGCTGGTCACCGAGGCCGTCACCCGCGTGCCCGGCGAGAAGGCCGGCCCCGGGGACATCGTCGCCGTGGCCGGCATCGAGGGCATCACCATCGGCGAGACCCTCGCCGACCCGGAGGACCCGCGCCCGCTGCCGCTCATCACGGTGGACGAGCCCGCCATCTCGATGGTCATCGGCATCAACACCTCGCCCATGGCCGGTCGCGTCAAGGGCGCCAAGGTCACCGCGCGCCTGGTCAAGGACCGCCTGGAGAAGGAGCTGGTCGGCAACGTCTCGATCCGCGTCCTGCCGACCGAGCGCCCCGACGCGTGGGAGGTGCAGGGCCGCGGCGAGCTGGCCCTGGCGATCCTCGTCGAGCAGATGCGCCGCGAGGGCTACGAGCTGACCGTCGGCAAGCCGCAGGTCGTCCTGCGCAAGGACGAGAACGGCAAGACCCTCGAGCCCTTCGAGAACCTGACGATCGACTGCCCCGAGGAGTACCTGGGGGCCGTCACCCAGCTGCTCGCCGCCCGCAAGGGCCGCATGGAGACGATGACCAACCACGGCACCGGCTGGGTGCGCATGGAGTTCTACGTCCCCTCCCGCGGGCTCATCGGCTTCCGGACCGAGTTCCTCACCGACACCCGCGGCACCGGCATCGCGCACGCGATCTTCGCGAAGTACGACCACTGGGCCGGGGACATCCGCACCCGCCAGTCCGGCTCGCTGGTCGCCGACCGCGCCGGCGCCGCGACCGCGTTCGCGATGACGAACCTGCAGGAGCGCGGGCAGATGTTCATCGAGCCGACCTCCGAGGTGTACGAGGGCATGATCGTCGGGGAGAACTCCCGCGCCGACGACATGGACGTCAACATCACCAAGGAGAAGAAGCTCACCAACATGCGGTCCTCGACCTCCGACGAGTTCGAGCGCCTCATCCCGCCGCGCCACCTGTCGCTGGAGCAGTCGCTGGAGTTCTGCCGCGAGGACGAGTGCGTCGAGGTGACGCCGGAGGCCGTGCGCATCCGCAAGGTCGTCCTGGAGGCGTCCGCGCGCGCCAAGACGGCCTCGAAGGCCAAGAAGGGCTGACGCACCGCGCGCCGCGGGGCGGTGGTCCGGACGACGGGTCACCGCCCCGCGGCGTTCCCGGTGGGCTCCCCGCCGCCCCGCGCCGCGATCATGCGTCTTGCACCGGGCGCCGTCGCGGCACAGGGTTGGAGCATGACGACGATCCCCGAACCCCCCGCGGAACCCGACGACACCCCCGAGGGCGCCGCCGGGGCCGCCACCGCGGGGCGCGACCCGCTGGAGATCGCCGCTGAGCTCGTCGACGACGCCGCGCGCGAGCTGGACCCCGCCGAGCTGGCGTCGATGGAGGGCCTCGACCAGCCGCACCGGCTGCTGCTCGTGCACGCCCACCCGGACGACGAGTCCATCGGCACGGGCCTGACCATGGCCCGCTACGCCGACGCCGGCGCGCAGGTCGTGCTGCTGACCGCCACCCGCGGGGAGCTCGGCGAGGTCATCCCGGCGGAACTGGCCCACCTGACGCCCGACGAGCTCGCCGAGCACCGCACCGGGGAGCTGGCCGCCGCCATGGAGGCCCTCGGGGTGGAGGACCACCGCTTCCTCACCCGACCCGACGGCAGCGGCTACCGCGACTCCGGGATGGTCTGGGCCGCGCCGGGGCGCGCGGCCTCCGGCGAGGACGTCGACCCGCGCGCGCTCACCGCCGCCGACCCCGAGGAGGTCGCCGAGCGCATCGCCGAGGTGCTGCGCGAGGTGCGGCCCCAGGTCGTCGTCACCTACGAACCCGGCGGCGGCTACGGCCACCCCGACCACGTGCGCGTCGCCGAGGCCACCGCGCGGGCGCTGGTCCTGGCCGCCGGCGAGGGCCGCGACGGCGACCCCGCGCCCGTCGTGCCGTGGCAGGTGGCGAAGGTGTACGAGATCGTCCAGCCGGAGAGCGAGGCGCGCGACGCGCTGCGCCGCCTGGCCCGCACGGGCGCGCCCGGCGCCGCCGACCCCGAGGGGCCGCTGCCCTCCGTCGCCGTGCCGGACGCGCAGGTGAGCACCGTCGTCGACGGCGGGGAGCAGCTGCCCGCGAAGATCGCCGCGCTGCGCGCCCACGCCACCCAGGTCACCCTCGACCTGGACGCCGAGGTGCCCACGATGCGCCTGTCCAACGGGGTGCCGCAGGCCCTGGGGCCCCGCGAGCACTTCCGCCTCGTGCACGGCGTGGCCGCCGGCCCCTTCGACGAGCAGGGCCGCGAGACCGACCTCTTCGCCGGCGTCGCCACCTCCTGAGCCCCGCGCCCGGGCGGCGAGCGGTGATCGCACTTGGACGCTCCGTTGCGCCGGTCGGGTGAACCCGATCCTCCGAACCGGTCACCGAGGTGCGCGCGCCGGACCCGGCGGGGGTTGGGTGGAGCCCTGGCCCGGTACGCCGTCCGGGCCGCCCGAGGAGAGGAGCGGCCGTGGCCGACCTGGTGGGGACACCGCGCGGGCAGTCCGGGACGAGCCGGGGCGCCACCGCCCGGCGGGCCGGTCGCGACGCCGGGGACGTGGGCCGGCTGCGCGAGCGCCGCCGGCGCCGGCGCGCCGCCGCGCTGGCCGCGGCCGTGGCCGTCGTGCTGGCCGCCGGGGCCGTGAGGCTGGCCACCGGCAGGTCCCTGCTTCCGGCCCTGCCCTCGATCGACCCGCTGTACCTGATGTCCGGGCTCTTCTTCGCGGTGCTCATCGCGGTGCTGCTGGGGCAGACCCTCGTCGCCGGGCGCTCGCCGCACGTGGTGTACCGGCCCGAGCAGATCGACGTCACCCTCGACGACGTCAAGGGACTGGCGCCCGTGAAGGAGGACGTCGAGCGCAGCCTCGACCTGTTCCTGTCCGCGCGCAGCTTCCGCCGCGACATGGGCGGCCGGCCGCGCCGCGGCCTGCTGTTCGAGGGGTCGCCCGGCACCGGCAAGACCCACATGGCCAAGGCCATGGCCCACGAGGCGGGCGTGCCGTTCCTGTTCGTCTCCGCCACCTCCTTCCAGTCCATGTGGTACGGCGCCACCGCGCGGAAGGTGCGCTCCTACTTCCGGGCGCTGCGCAAGGCGGCCCGCGCCGAGGGCGGCGCCATCGCCTTCATCGAGGAGATCGACGCCATCGCCGCCGCCCGCGGTGGCATGGCCGCCGCCACCCCCCTCGCCCCGGTCCCCGCCACCGGCGTGCTGGGGTGCGGCGGCCTGACCGGGCTGGCGATGGGTGCGCCCGGCGCCGGGGCGCCCGTGCGCGTCGAGCGCCTGGCCAGCAGCGAGGGCGCCAGCGGCGTCGTCAACGAGCTGCTCGTGCAGATGCAGTCCTTCGACGAGCCCACCACCGGCGAGCGGCTGCAGGGCTGGGCCGTGGACGTCGTCAACCGCTTCCTGCCCGCCTCCCGGCGCCTGGCCCGCCCGCGCAGCGAGCCCGCCGAGGTGCTCGTCATCGCCGCCACCAACCGCGCCGACGCCCTCGACCCCGCCCTGCTGCGCCCCGGCCGCTTCGACCGGCGCCTGACCTTCGGTCTGCCCGACAAGGCCGGCCGGCGCGAGCTGGTCGACCACTTCCTGGCGGCCAAGGCCCACGAGCCGCAGCTGGACGAGGACGAGCGCCGCGACGCCCTGGCGGGCATCACCAACGGGTACAGCCCCGTGATGATCGAGAACCTCCTCGACGAGGCGCTGGTCAACGCGGTGCGCCGCGACGCGCAGGGCATGTCGTGGGCCGACGTCGAGCACGCCCGCCTGGTCACCGAGGTGGGCCTGGGCCAGCCCGTCGGCTACACCGAGCACGAGGAGCGGCTCATCGCCACCCACGAGGCCGGCCACGCGACCGTGGCCTGGCTCGTGGCGCCGCAGCGGCGCCTGGAGATCCTCACCATCGTCAAGCGCGCCGACGCCCTGGGGCTGCTCGCCCACGGCGACGCCGAGGACGTCTACACCCGCTCGCGCGCCGAGCTGGCCGCCATGGTCCAGATCGCGTTCGGCGGCCAGGTCGCCGAGGAGCTGTTCTTCGGCGACGTGTCCACCGGCCCCGCCGGCGACCTGCAGGCGGCCACCGCCACGGCCGCGCAGATGGTCGGCGCGGCCGGCATGGCCGGGACCCTGGTGTCCTTCACGGCCGTGCAGAACGGCGCCCTGGCCGACGGCAACCTCGTCTCGCGCGTCCTGGGCGACAGCGAGGGCCGGCGGATGGTGGAGGCGCTGCTCACCGAGCAGCGCGACGCCGTGCGAGAGCTGCTCGACCGGCACCGCCACCTCGTGGCCGCGCTGCGCGACGCCCTGCTGGAGCGGCAGGAGCTGATCGGCCGCGAGATCACCGACGTCCTCGAAGCGGCGCACGCCGCGCACGGCACCGCCCCGCTGCTCGCGAGCGCGCCGCGCGTGCTCGACCTTCGCGACGGCGCCGCGCTGCGCACGTCCCCGGGCGCGACCCGGGGCTGACCCGCGCCACCGCGCCCGGAGGGGAGGCGCGGACGCGCGGGGAGCACGGCCGGACCCGCCCGTGCCCTCCGGGGGGAGGGGGCGGGCGGGCCGGGCACCGCTCACGGGCGTGGTCGTAGTGCTCGGCGGTCCGCGGGTGCACCAGTCGGTGGGATCCTCGACTCCACCGGGCCGGCCGCTGGTGCGTTCCCACGCGCTGGGCCGGGTGGTGGTGATCGCTACGGCTCCGCAGGGCGGTTCCTCGGCCGCTCGTCACCCGGATGGCGTCCGCCCACGCACCACGGGCCCCGGGAACGACGGGATCCCGGTGGCTGTGGCCACTGCGCCCGCAGGCTCCCACCGGCGTCTCAGAGCGGGGCGGTCGTGTGGTGGGTCGAGCTCCGCCAGCGCTGGAAGCGCGAGTTCGTGGACGCGTGCAGGAGCGGTTCCCGACTCGCTCCCACGCTTTTCTCCCTCGAGGATGTTCATCGACCCGCTTGCACCGACTACCGCCCTGATCGGTTCGGGGTACTTCTCCGCAGGCCTGGACGAGACCACCACGACAAGCACGAGGAGAATGACCATGACGACGCCCAGTCACGACGCCGGCAACAGCAGGTCGAGCCAACTCGCAGGCGCCACCGCGGCGCAGGGCGAGCACCCCACCACCACGGCGGACGATCGCCTCTCCGTGCACCGCAGCGGCGCGGGTTTCGGTGCGGACCACGACATCAACGTCAACGTCCCGGCTCAGCGCGGTGACCAGGTGCGCTGGGGCCCGGTGTGGGCGGGGGTCGTCGTGGCCCTGCCCACCTTCTTGCTCGGCACGATGATCTTCCTCGCCCTCGGTGTCCTCGACTCCGACGGGGTCTCGGGGACCACCGGCGGCGTCGTGACGGGGCTGATCGCCCTGGGCGCGTTGTTCCTCGGTGGTCTGACCGCTGCCGCGACCGCCATGTGGCGCGGGTTGAGCTCGGGCCTGCTGCACGGGATCCTCGTGTGGGCCCTGAGCATCGTCGCCTTCCTGGCCCTGACCCTGCTCGGCGGCGGGGCGCTCCTGGGTTCCGCGGGCAACATCGCCTCCCAGCTGATCGACCCCGCGACGGTCTCCAGCGCGGTTTCCGGGGTCGACGCCTCCGACGTGCCGGACGTCTCCGCGGCTGAACAGACCCAGGCCCGCGAGGCGGCGCAGTCCGCCGCCTCCTACGCGGTGCTGGGCCTGGGTCTGACGTTCATCGCCGCCGCGGCCGGTGGGTTGGTGGGGGCGAAGTTCTGGCCCCGCAAGAAGGACCTGCAGACCACCACCACCACCACTCACTGATCTCCACCCCGCGGGTCGCGGTACGTGCGACCGGGCGGGTCCGAGGAGCAGCACCTGCGAGGGCCGGCAGCCGTGCCGGCCCTC
>NZ_JBJLSE010000013.1:0-71373 GCF_050871845.1 Kineococcus arenarius subsp. arenarius | reverse complement strand
CCCCACCCCCCCCGCCCCCCCCCCCCCCCCCGCCCCCCCCCCCCCCCCCCCCCCCCCCCCCCGCCCGCGCGCCCCCCCGCCCCCCCCCCCCCCCCCCCCCCCCCCCCCGGCCCCCCCCCCGGCGCGCACACGAGGAGGGGCCGGACCGGGCGCGGAAGCGCCCGGTCCGGCCCCTCCGTCGTACCGGGACCCGCTCCCACTACCACCGCGGGGCCGTCGGGCGCACCATGGGAGGGCCGAGGCCTCGCCGTCGCGGCCGGAGGGACCGCGCGAGGGTGCCGGGGACCGCCGAGGAGGAGCCGTGAGCAGTGGGAACAGCACGATCGTCGTAGGAGTGGCCGAGGAGGGCGCGTCCGGCGCGGCCGTGCACTGGGCGGCCGCCGAGGCCGCCGCCCGGGGCGCGCAGGTCCACCTGGTGCACGCCGTCCCGCACGAGGTGCCGTACGCGGTACCGCAGGTGCTGGGGGTGCACGCCCCGGCGGCTCCGCTGCCGCCCGAGCCGCCCGGCCACCCGCTGGAGCCGGACGTCGCGCTGCGCCGCGCCGTCGAGCACGTCCGCTCCGTGGCGCCCGGCGTGCCGGTGCGCTCGTCCACCGTGCGCAGCACCCCGCGCGAGGTGCTGCTGGACGCGGCCGGGGACGCCGAGCTGCTCGTCCTCGGGGCGGGCCGCAGCGCCTCGTTCCTCGCCGAGCACGCCCCCTGCCCGGTCGTCGTGGTGGCCGCCGCCGCGCCCGCCGGGGCTCGCGGCGTCGTCGTGGGCTTCGACGTGTCCCCGGCCGCCGTCGCCGCGCTGGAGTTCGCCGCCGTCCAGGCCGCCCGGTGGGGCCAGCCGCTGCGCGTGGTGCACACCACCCACCTGCCCGTCGACCACCTCGCCCTCACCGACCCCGAGGCCTACGTCGCCGGGCGCCGGCTCGCCCGCGCCCGCGCCCGCGTGGTCGTCGAGCGGGCCGTCGCCGCGGTGCGCGAGCGCCACGGCGTGGCTGCGGACGTCGTGGTGGTGACGGACTCCTTCGCCTCCGACGTCCTGGTGGAGAGGTCCCGCCGGGCCCGCCTCCTCGTCGTCGGCGCGCACGAGCGCACCGCGTTCCTGCGCGCGCTGCGGGGCTCGACCGAACGCGCGGTGCTGCACCGGGCGCACGTGCCCGTCGCCGTCGTGCCGCCTCGCGCCCGCGTCGCGGACCTGCGACGGGTGCCGTCCGGGCAGCTGGCCGGCACGGCCTGACCGCGGCGGCCGGCCCGGCCGCGGGGGCCGGAGGTCCCCGACCTTGGTCCCTGTCCCCGGCGGTGCGGCGAGAGGAGGCTGGCGGCAGCCGGGAGGCCGGCGGTGGGTCCGGGACGGGGCGGAGGGGCAGTCATGAGCAGCTCGAGCAAGGTCGTCGTGGGGGTCGAGGAGGTCGGGACCGCGGCGGCGGCCCTGCGCTGGGCGGCGGCGGCGGCGCGGCGGCGCGGTGCGGCCCTGCACCTCGTGCGGGCGGTGCCGTACCCGGTGGCGGCGGACGCGGCCACGGCGTGGGCCGTAGCCGGCCTCCTGGAGGACCTCGAGGAGGCCGCCCGCGTGACCGTGGAGGAGGCTGCGGCGGTGGTGCGGGCCGAGGTCCCGGACGTCGCGGTCACCACGGCCGTCGAGCGCGGCGCCCCCCGCCCGGTGCTGCTGCGCGCCTGCGAGGACGCGGCCCTGGTGGTGACCGGCCGGCGGCGCCGGGAGGGCCGCCGGTGGGCGGTACCGGGTCTGCGGCTGGGGTCCACGAGCCTGTTCCTCGCCGCCCACGCGCCCTGCCCGACGGCGGTGGTGGCCGAGGACGCTCCCGTCGGCGCCCGCGGGGTCGTCGTCGGGTTCGACGGGTCGCCCGCCGCGGTGGGGGCGCTGGAGGTGGCCGCCGCGGAGGCGGAGGCGATGGGGGAGGCGCTGCGCGTCGTGCACGCCGTGCACCTGCAGCTCGACCCGTCCCTGGCCGTCGACCCGGGCCTGTGCGAGCAGCTGCGCGAGGACGCGGTGCGGCGGGCCCGCGAGGTGGTGCGGGCGGCGGTCCAGGAGGTCGTCGCCGTCCACCCGGTCCCGGTGGAGCAGGTCGTCCCGGCCGACGCGTTCGCCTCCGACGCCCTGCTCGACGCCGCCCGCGGTGCGCGCCTGCTCGTCGTCGGCTCGCGCGGGCACGGGGCCTTCCTGCGCGCGCTGCTCGGATCCACCAGCCACGCGGTGCTGCAGCGCGCCGAGGTCCCCGTGCTGGTGGTCCCGGACGCCGAGCGCGCCGCCGCCCACCACCGGCGCCCGGACCTGGCGGCCAGCGCGGGCTGACGCGGTGGCCGGGGCGCAGCCTCAGCCGGCGTCGTCGCGGTGGGCCCGCAGCGCCGCGGTCATGTCGCCGAGGAAGCGGCGCACGACCTCCAGCTCGGCGTCGTCGTAGCGGGTCATGAGCTCGTCGCTGCGCCGCCCGAGGGGGCCGAAGAACTCCACCGCCACGGCGGCGCCGTGCTCGCCGAAGCGCAGGTGCACCTTGCGCCGGTCGGTGGTGTCGCGCTCGCGGCGCAGGTGGCCGGCCCGTTCCAGGCGGTCGACGACGCCGGTGGCCGCACCGGACGTCAGGCCCAGGGCGGTGGCGAGCTCCCCCGTGGTCATGGGGTCGTCCTCACCCTCGCGCCGCATGACGTGCAGCAGCGCCCGCATGTCGGTGGGGTGCAGCCCGCGGCTGCCGGCGAAGTCGTCCGCGACCCGTTGCGCCTGGACGCCGAGGTCGCGCACGAGGTCGAGGACCTCGGCCTGCAGGCGCTCGCGGGGGGTGTCGCGGCGCCGGTACATGCGGGCCGGGCCGCTGCGTCCGGGGGGCTGGGTGCTCATCGGCTTGCCACCCTACCTCACGGCTGCTAGACATCTCAGTCGCTGAAACATCCATTCGACGAGGTGTTCCGTGACCGAGCAGTCCTTCCTCCTCCGAACCGCCGGGCGCCTCGTCACCGGCCGCGTCACCGCCTGGCTCGTCCTGCTGGTCGCGCTGCTGGTGGCCGGTGCCGTGGCCGTCGGCAAGGGCGAGGCGCCGCCCTCGCAGGCCGGCGGCGCCCGCCTGCCCGCCTCCGCCGAGTCCGCCCGGGTTGCGCAGCTCCTGGAGGGGTTCCCGGGGGAGGGGAGCACCCCCGCGCTGGTGGTGTGGACGCGCCAGGACGGCGGGGCGCTCACCGGCGCCGACACCGGCGCCGCGGCCGCCGCGGTGCAGCGGCTGAACCCCCTCGCCGTCGGCGGGCGGGTCGCCGGGCCGATCCCCTCCGAGGACGGCGAGGCCCTGCTCGCCGTCGTGCCGCTGGCGGCCGGCACCACCGACGAGGAGACCGCGCAGGCCGTGGGCGACGTGCGCGCCGCCTCCCGCGCGGAACTGCCCGAGGGCCTGCGCGCCCAGGTGACCGGTGGGCCGGCCTTCGGCGTGGACATCGCCGACTCCTTCTCCGGTGCGAACACCCGCCTGCTGCTCGTCACCGCCGGCGTCGTCGCCCTGCTGCTGCTGGTGACCTACCGCAGCCCCGTGCTGTGGCTGGTGCCGCTGGCCGTGGTCGGCGTCGGCGACCAGACGGCCGCCGGCCTGCTGACGGTCGTGGACCGCATCGGGGGCACCCCGGCCGACCCCTCCAGCACCGGCATCACCAGCGTCCTGGTCTTCGGAGCCGGCACCAACTACGCCCTGCTGCTCATCGCCCGCTACCGCGAGGAGCTGCGCCGCACCCCCGACCGGCGCCTGGCGATGCGCCGCGCCCTCGCCGGGGCCGGCCCGGCGATCCTCGCCAGCGCCTCCACCGTCGTGCTCGCGGTGCTCACCCTGCTCGTGGCGGTGCTGCCCTCCAACCGCTCCCTGGGCATCGACGTGGCCGTCGGCATCGCCGTCGCCGGGGTGTTCGGCCTGCTCGTGCTGCCCGCGGCGCTCGTGGTCTGCGGTCGCGGGCTGTTCTGGCCGTTCGTGCCGCGGGTGGGCTCGCGGGACACCTCGCGCACCGGCGGGTGGGCCCGGATCGCCGACCGCGTCGTCCGACGCCCCCGGCCCGTCGTCGTGCTCTCCCTGGTGCTGCTGGCCGCCCTCGGCGTCGGCCTGGCCGGCGCCGAGCAGGGCCTGTCGCGCACCGAGCAGTTCCGCACCGAGGCCGAGTCCGTCGCGGGCGCCGAGACCCTCCAGGAGCACTACCCCGAGCAGGGCACCGAACCCGCGCAGGTCGTCGCCGACGCCGCCGCGGCCGAGGAGGTGGTCGCCGCCGCCTCCGCCGTGCCCGGCGTGACCTCCGCGCAGGTCGCCGGGACCTCCGGCGGCCTGGTGCGCGTCGACGCCGCGATCGCCGCCGAACCCGGCTCAGCCGCCTCCCGCGAGACGGTCCAGCGGTTGCGCGGCGCCGTGGGGGCGGTGCCCGGGGCGGGCGCCCTCGTCGGCGGCACCGAGGCCGAGGCCGTCGACGAGCGCGCCGCCGCCCGGCGCGACCTCCTCGTCGTCGGCCCCCTCGTGGTCACCGTCGTGCTGGCGGTCCTCGTCGTCCTGCTGCGCGCCCTGCTCGGGCCCGTGCTGCTGGTGCTGACGGTGCTCGCCACCTACGGCGCGGCGCTGGGGGCGGGGAACCTGCTGTTCGAGAACCTGTTCGGCTTCCCCGCCCTGGACACCGGGGTGCCGCTGTTCTCGCTGCTGTTCCTGGTGGCCCTGGGGGTGGACTACAACATCTTCCTCGTCACCCGGGCGCGGGAGGAGGCGCTGACCGTCGGCACCCGCGACGGCATCCGCACGGCGGTCGCCGTCACCGGTGGCGTCATCACCAGCGCGGGCGTCCTGCTGGCCGCGGTGTTCACCGTCCTGGGGGTGCTGCCGCTCATCACGCTGACCCAGATCGGCGTCGTCGTCTGCATCGGCGTGCTGCTGGACACCCTGCTCGTGCGGACCCTGCTCGTGCCGGCGGTCGTCGCGCTGCTGGGGGACCGGTTCTGGTGGCCCGGCCGGGCGGCCCGGCGACCTCGGCACCTCAGGGCCGGGGCGCACCCGCCCGCCTGAGGACCTCGTCGATGCGGCGGGCGTGCGCGCCGCGCCAGTACACCCGCCCGCAGGCGGTGCACCGGGAGAACGCGTCGACGCTGCGCCGGGTGCCGCAGGGCAGCTCCGCGGCCACCTCCTCCTTCGCCGCTGCTCGCAACGGCGCTCCGCAGGAGGTGCAGCGCGTCAGCGGCGCCAGGGCGGGGCGGAACCTGTCCAGGACGTCGGCGAGCTGCTCGTCCGCCCCGGCTCCGCGCACCAGCGCACCCCGCGGCAGCGCCCGGCGCATCAGCAGGCCGCGGTCGGCGGTCAGCAGCACCCTGCCCCCGGCGCGCGCCCGCACCACCAGGTCCGGGTCGTCGGCGTGCGCCGACCACGCCGCGTCCAGGCCCAGCAGGCGCATCCGCCGGGCCAGGCTGCCCAGGTGGACGTCGAGCAGGAAACCCCCGGCGGGCACGGGCTCCGGGCGCGGTGCGGCGCGGGCGTGCAGGGCCGCTCCCGGGCGCAGGCGGTCGGCGGGGGAGACGGGGGCGCCGTCGGCGGTCAGCGAGCCGACCTCGGGCAGGGGCACGCCCGCGGACTGCACGACGTGCCCGGCGGTGACGTGCTCCTCGTGCCGCACCACCAGGCGGCCGGCGCGGCGTGCGCGCGGCGGCAGCAGCGGCAGCAGGGCGGCGTCGACCGTGAGCTCCACGGTCACCGCGGTGTCAGCCGTCGACCTGCATGGTGTCGGGGATGCGGTCGCGGTCGTAGGTGATGGTGGTGTACCCGTGCGGCGCCGGGCGCCCGTCCGGTCCGAGGTTCACGAACACGATCTCCTCGATCGTCAGGATGCTCTGCCGGGTGATCATGTTGCGGACCTCCGCGCGCATCGTCAGCGACGTGCGCCCGAACCGCACCGCCCGCAGGCCCATCTCGATGAGGTCGCCCTGCCGGGCCGAGGAGACGAACTCGATCTCGGAGATGTACTTCGTGACGACGCGGCCGTTGCCGAGCTGGAGGATCGCGTAGATCGCCGCCTCCTCGTCGATCCAGCGCAGCAGGCTGCCGCCGAAGAGGGTGCCGTTGGCGTTGAGGTCCTCCGGGCGCACCCACTTGCGGGTCCGGAAGTTCACGCTGCTCGGGTTCGCGGGGTCGGGGTCGAGGATGTGCTCTTGTCCTGACACGGGACCAGCGTAGGGCCGTGGTGCCCTCACCCCTGCTGGGCGGCGCCCCAGCCGTGCCAGCGCTCCACCTCGACCAGCGCGCTCACGCGTGCGCGGTCGCGGGTGGGGTAGTCGGTGCCCAGGTAGTGCCGCGAGAGGCGGTCGATGTCGGCCAGGTCGGGATCGTCGCGGAACTCCACGACGCGGCCCTGGACGCTGACGTGGGTGTACCAGTCGTCCTGCGCCAGCGCGGTGAGCGAGACCCTCGGGTCGGCTCGCAGGTGCCGCAGGCGCGCGCGGCCGGCGTCGAGGTTCAGCAGCACCCGCCCGTCGTCCTCGAACAGGTACCAGGTGGCGACGCTGACGGGGTGGCCGTCGGGGTGGACGGTCGCCATGACGGCGGGGTTCGGGCGCGCGAAGAGCGCGGCGACGTCCTGGGGCAGGGGCGGGTGGGCCACGGGGTTCTCCCTCGCGTCGTCGGGTGCGGTGATCGCCCCGGATGCTACGGCCCGCCCGCGGTGGGGGCGCGGGAGGCGTCTGGACTCTGACGTGGCGTGAAGGTACGGTTCTGGAGGACCGTCGTGCCGTCGACGCACCCCGCGGTGCTCCGGTGCGGCTCCACGGAAGGACCGGCGCAGCGGTGCGCCCCGGTGGAGATCGACAGGACCCGCCCACCAGGGGTGCGCTGCGGCGGGCCCCGAGAGCACGAACGGAAGCACCTCTTGACCAATCCTGAACAGATGGCCGCGCCCGCACCGCGGCGCGAGCGGTCGGGACGGCCCGCGTGGCTGGCCTCGCCGAAGGTGCTGCGCACCGAGGTCCTGTCGGGCCTGGTGGTGGCCCTCGCGCTGATCCCCGAGGCGATCTCCTTCTCCATCATCGCCGGCGTGGACCCGCGGGTGGGGCTCTTCGCCTCGTTCACCATGGCCGTCTCCATCGCCTTCCTGGGTGGCCGCCCGGCGATGATCTCCGCGGCCACCGGCGCGGTGGCGCTCGTCATCGCCCCCCTGGTGCGCGAGCACGGGCTGGACCACCTCATCGCCGCCGTGATCCTGGCGGGGGTCTTCCAGGTCGTGCTGGGGCTGCTGGGCGTGGCGCGGCTGATGCGGTTCATCCCGCGCAGCGTCATGGTCGGCTTCGTCAACGCCCTGGCCATCCTCATCTTCACGGCGCAGCTGCCGTACCTGCGCGACGTGCCCTGGGTCGTCTACGCGATGGTGGCCGTCGGCATCGCGATCATGGTGTTCCTGCCGAGGCTGACCACCGTGGTGCCCGCCCCGCTGGTGGCGATCGTGCTGCTGACCGTGGCGGTGGTCTTCAGCGGGCTGGTGGTGCCGGACGTGGGCGACCAGGGCGCGTTGCCCGAGACGCTGCCGACGCTGCTCCTGCCGGACGTGCCGTGGACCCTGGAGACGCTGCAGATCATCGCGCCCTACTCCCTGGGGGTGGCGCTGGTCGGGCTGATGGAATCGCTGATGACGGCCAAGCTGGTCGACGACATCACCGACACCCGCTCGCACAAGACCCGCGAGGCCTGGGGCCAGGGCGCGGCGAACATCATCACCGGCTTCTTCGGCGGCATGGGCGGCTGCGCCATGATCGGCCAGACGATGATCAACGTGCGCTCCGGTGCGCGCACCCGCCTGTCGACGTTCCTGGCCGGGCTGTTCCTGCTGATCCTCGTCGTCGGCCTGGGCGACGTCGTCGCGACCATCCCGATGGCCGCCCTGGTCGCCGTGATGATCATGGTCTCGGTGGGCACCTTCGACTGGCACTCCGTGCGCCCGGCCACGCTGCGCCGGATGCCCAGGAGCGAGACCACGGTGATGGTCGTCACCGTCGCGGTGGTGGTGGCCACGCACAACCTGGCCATCGGCGTGGTCGTCGGCGTGCTCGTCGCGGCCCTGCTGTTCGCCCGGCGCGTGGCGCACCTGGTCGAGGTCGACGGCGTGCTCGAGCAGGACGGGCGGGTGCGCCGCTACCGCGTCTCCGGAGCGCTGTTCTTCGCCTCCTCCAATGACCTCGTGTACCAGTTCGACTACGCGCACGACCCGCAGGAGGTCGTCATCGACCTCTCCGACGCGCACGTGTGGGACGCCTCCACCGTCGCCGCGCTGGACGCGATCACCACCAAGTACGCGGCCAAGGGCAAGCACGCCGAGATCGTGGGGCTGAACCAGGCCAGCGCCGAGCGCTACGAGCGCCTGGCCGGGCACCTGGGCGGGGGCCACTGAGGCGGGGGCCACTGAGGCGCGGCCACTGACGCGCAGCCGGCGGTCACCGACCCGGGACCGCCGGCGGCGCCGGCGTCCCGGTCGGTGCCTCAGGCGGGGTCCTGCCCGCCCTTGCGCTCCACCAGGTAGGTGTGACCGCCGACGGTGACGCGTTCCCACTGCGCGTACCCGGCGCGAGCCTCCTCCTCGGTGCGCGGACCGCGCTGCGGACCCTCCTCCGCCGACACCTGCGCGGGGCCGCTGAAGGAGAAGAAGGCGTCCAGCACCAGGTCGACCCAGCGGTTCTTGGCCCGGGGTCGCTGCAGGCTCCGCGGCAGGCCGTCGGTGTCGTCGAAGGGCATGGCGTCCTCAGCTCGATGTTTCGCCCGGCGATGGTTAGTGCACTAACCATCGTACGCTGGGCCGGTGAGCTCAACCCCGGACCAGCCTGCCGTGACGGGTTCCACACCCGGTCGCGAGCAAGACCCGCTGGCGCTGGAGCGGCAGGTCTGCTTCGCCCTGGTCGTCGCCGCCCGCAGCGTCCTGTCCGTCTACCGCCCGGTGCTGGAGCCGATGGGGCTGACCCACCCGCAGTACCTGGTCATGCTGGCCCTGTGGGGCCGGGAACCCCTCTCGGTGCGCGAGCTCAGCGAGACCCTCGCCCTGGACGCGCCCACGCTGTCCCCGCTGCTCAAGCGCCTGGAGGCCGCGGGCCTGCTCCAGCGCAACAGGCTGCCGGAGGACCAGCGTTCACTGGCCGTCGCCCTGACCGAGCAGGGGCGAGCGCTGCGCGCGCGCGCCGAGCAGGTCCCCGCGCAGGTCGTCCAGCGCCTGGGGGTGGACGTCTCCGAGCTGGAGGTCCTGCGCGACGGGCTGAGCCGGGTCATCGCCGCCGCGGGAGCGGCCGGGCGGGAGGGTGCGGCGTAGGGTCGTGCCATGACCTCCGCCACGGACCTGCACGGGGACCCGCACGTCGAGCGCTACCTGGAGACGAACGGTGAGGACGGGTACCACTGGCGCAACGGCACCACGATCCTGATCCTGTTCACCAAGGGCCGGAAGTCCGGCGAGCAGCGCTCGCACGCGCTGATCTTCCGCCCGCACGGCGACGCGTACCTCGTCGTCGCCTCCAAGGGCGGCACCGACGCGCCGCCCGCGTGGTTCCTCAACCTCCAGGCCGACCCGGACGTCGAGGTGCAGGTCAAGGGTGAGCGGTTCCGCGCCCGCGCCCGCGTCGCCACCGCCGAGGAGAAGCCGGCCATGTGGGCGTCGATGGTCGAGGTCTGGCCGGACTACGACGAGTACCAGTCCAAGACCTCCCGGGAGATCCCCGTCGTCGTCCTGGAGCGCGCCGGCGACACGGCGTGAGCCAGGGCCCGGGCGGCCGCTCCGGTCGCACCGGCGTGGTGCTCCCGCGGGACCTCGACGCCGCCCGGGTCCTGCCCTTCGCGCGCCGCGCCGAGGAGCTGGGTTTCGACGAGCTCTGGGTCGTGGAGGACCTGGGTTTCCGCGGCGGCGTCGCGCAGGCCGCAGCGGTCCTGGCCTCCACCTCCCGCCTGCGCGTCGGCATCGGCGTCCTGCCCGCGGGGGCGCGCAACGTCGCGTTCACCGCGATGGAGGTCGCCACCCTCGCCCAGCTGTTCCCCGGGCGCCTGGACGTCGGCCTGGGGCACGGGATGCCCGCCTGGATGCGCTCGGTGGGGCAGTGGCCGGCCGGCCCGCTCGCCCTGCTGGAGGAGCAGTTCCTCGCGCTCGCGAGCCTGCTGCGCGGCGAGGTCGCCGACACCACCACCTCACCCGGCCCGGTGCACCTGGACTCGGTGCGCCTGGACCCCTCCGCCGTCCCCGACGACGTCCCGCCGTTGCTGGCGGGGGTGCGCGGGCCGCGCTCCCTGGCGCTGGCGGGTCGCGTCGCGGACGGCACGGTCCTGGCCGAGCCCACCACCCCCGAGTACGTGCGCGCCGCGCTCGACCGGGCCGGAGCCGACCGCCCCCACCGGGTGGTCGCCTACAACGCCGCCGCCGTCCACCCCGACGAGTCCGTCGCCCTCGCGGCGGCGCGCACCGGGCTGGAGTGGATCGGCGAACCCGACTGGGCCCCGCACCTGGAACCGCTGCCGTTCGCCGCGGAGCTGGCCGCGCTGCGCCGCGACTGCGGCACCCGCGAGGAGTTCGCGCGCCGCCTGCCGGAGGAGTGGGTGCGCCGGCTCGCGGTGACGGGGACGCCCGGTGCGGCGCGGGAGCGGCTGGCGGGGTTGTTCGCCGCCGGCGTCACCAGCGCCGTCCTCATCCCCGTGGGCGCCGACCCCGAGGAGGCGCTGGAGCACCTCGCCGCGGTCCTGTGACCCCTCGGGGGAGGCGGCTCAGCCCTCCGCCGACTCCTGCAGCGCCGCGATGACGCTGGCCAGGTGCGTGCGTGCCGCCCGCTCGGCCGCGGCGGGGTCGCGGCGCACGATGGCGTCGATGATCGCCAGGTGCTCGGGCAGGGAGACCTGGGGGCGTCCGGTGCGCAGGGCCAGGCGGAACTGGTGCCGGACGATCTGCGCGTTGAGGCGGTCCAGCAGCCCGGTGGCGACCTCCTGACCGGAGATCTCGCGGACCAGGCGGTGCAGCTCCCGGTTGCGCGCGGAGTAGACGACGGGCTCACCGTCGGCGACCGACTGCTGCAGCTGCCGGCCGAGCGCGGTGAGGGCGGCGGCCTGCTCGTCGTCGACCCGCTCGGCGGCCTTGGCGGCGCACAGGCCCTCGAGCACCATGCGGCACTCCGTGATGGCGACCGCCTCCTCCACGGTCACGACCCGGACCCGCGCGCCCCGGTTCGGGATGCGCTCGACCAGGCCCTCCGCCGCCAGGTCCATCAGCGCAGCCCGGACGCTGGCGCGGCTGACGCCGTGGGAGGCTGCGAGCTCGGCCTCGACGAGCCGCTGACCCGGAGCGAGGTCGCCGCTCAGCAGGGCCGCGCGCAGCGCCTCCAGGGCGATGCGCGTGCCCGCGGCGCCCTCCTGCGGTGCCACGCTCACGGTGCCCTCCTCGGCGGTGCGTCGGTGCATCGGTCCCGAGCACTCTAGGAGGTGTCCCGGTCGCGGGGACCCGCCGGTGCGCCGGAACGCGGCGGGTGAATTGGTGACGAGATTGTTGACAATCCGTCCGGCGGCTTCCTACCCTCCTGGGGGCGAGCGAGGGCGCTCGCGGCCCGCACCGCGGCCGGCCCCTGGAGGAGCGACACGTGATCATCGACTGCCACGGCCACTACACCACCGCACCCGCCTCGCACACCGCCTGGCGCCAGGCGCAGCAGGCCGCGTTCGAGGCGGGGACGCAGGCCCCGGCCTACCCGAGCATCAGCGACGACGAGATCCGCGAGTCGATCGAGGGCAGCCAGCTGCGCCTGATGGCCGAGCGCGGCATCGACATGACGATCTTCTCCCCGCGCGCCTCCGCGATGGGGCACCACGTGGGCGACGAAGCGGTCAGCGCCCGCTGGACCGAGGTCAACAACGACCTCGTCGCCCGCGTCGTCGAGCTCTACCCGCAGCACTTCACCGGGGTCTGCCAGCTGCCCCAGTCGCCGGGCGTGCCCATCGAGAACTCCGTCGGCGAGCTGCGGCGCTGCGTCGAGGAACTCGGGTTCATCGGCTGCAACCTCAACCCCGACCCCAGCGGCGGGAACTGGACGGCGGCACCGCTGACGGACCGCAGCTGGTACCCCCTCTACGAGGCGATGGTCGAGCTGGACGTGCCCGCGATGGTCCACGTCTCCGCGGTGACCAACCCCAACTTCCACGCCACGGGCTCGCACTACCTCAACGCCGACACCACCGCCTTCATGCAGTTCCTGCAGGCGGACCTCTTCCAGGACTTCCCCGGCCTGCGGTTCGTGATCCCGCACGGCGGCGGGGCCGTCCCCTACCACTGGGGGCGCTTCCGCGGGCTGGCCGACATGCTCGACCGGCCGGCGCCGCAGGAGTCGCTGATGCGCAACGTCTTCTTCGACACCTGCGTGTACCACCAGCCCGGCATCGACCTCCTCTTCCGCGTCATCGAGGTCGACAACGTCCTCTTCGGCTCCGAGATGGTCGGTGCGGTGCGCGGCATCGACCCCACGACCGGCCACTACTTCGACGACACCCGCCGCTACGTCGACGCCCTCGGGCTCGACGCCGCCGACCTGCGCAAGGTGTACGAGCTCAACGCCCGGCGCGTCTACCCGCGGCTGGACGCCGCGCTGGAGCGGGCGGGTCTGCGCGCCGGCGCGGCGGGCACCGCACGACAGGAAGAGGTTCCGGCATGAAGAACGTCGTCGTCACCGGCCCGCCGCGCGCGGACCTCGCCACGGCCACGGCGCTGGGTGAGCACGGTGTCGCCACCGTCCACGAGGCGCAGGGCCGCACCGGGTACCTCGGGCCCGCCTTCCGCCCCGCCTGGTCCGGCGCCCGGATCGGCGGCACGGCCGTCACGGTCCTGTGCTGGCCCGGCGACAACCTGATGATCCACGTGGCGGTGGAGCAGTGCAGCGAGGGCGACGTGCTCGTCGTCGCCACGAACTCCCCGTCCACCGACGGGTTGTTCGGTGAGCTCTTCGCCACCGCCCTGGCCCAGCGCGGCGTGCGCGGCGTGGTCCTGGGCACCGGCGTGCGCGACGTCGCGGAACTGCGCGAGATGGGTTTCCCGGCGTGGTCCACCGCGGTGAGCGCCCAGGGCACCGTCAAGGCCACGGCCGGTGCCGTCAACGTCCCCATCACCCTGGGGGACCAGGTGATCCACCCGGGCGACGTGGTCGTCGCGGACGACGACGGCGTGGTGCGCGTCGAGCGCGAACAGGCGCAGTCCGTGCTGACCGCCTCCGACGCCCGCGCCCGCAAGGAGGAGGCCAACCGCGCCGCCTTCCAGCGCGGCGAGCTGGGCCTGGACGTGTACGGCATGCGCGAGCGGCTCGCGGGCTTCGGCATCGAGTACGTCACGCACGAGCAGCACTCCCAGGGCCGGCCGTGAGTTCCCCGGGGCCCCGGGCCTACGACGACACCGGTGTGCGCTGCACCATGCTGCGCGGCGGGACGTCCCGCGCGCTGTTCTTCGACGCCCGCGACCTGCCGGTCGACCCCGCCGAGCGCGACGACCTGCTGCTGCGGCTGATGGGGACGCCCGACCCGCGGCAGATCGACGGCCTGGGCGGTGCCACGTCGCTGACGAGCAAGGTGGCCGTGGTCGGCCCCTCCGAGCACCCGGACGCCGACGTCGACTACCTCTTCCTCCAGCTCGGCGTGGAGGAGGCCACCGTCAGCGACCGGCAGAACTGCGGCAACGTCCTCGCCGGGGTGGGACCCTTCGCCGTCGAGCGGGGGTTCGTCGCGGCCGGCCCGGAGCGCACCGCCGTGCGCATCCGCATGGTGAACTCCGACAGCTTCGCCGTGTCGACCTTCCCCACCCCGGGTGGGCGGGTCGAGTACCGCGGTGACGTGTCCATCGCCGGCGTGCCCGGGACGGCCGCCCCGGTGGTCCTGGACTTCGCCGACACCGAGGGCTCGGCGACCGGTGCGCTGCTGCCCACGCGGAACCTGCGCGACACCGTCGACGGGATCGAGGTCACCTGCGTCGACAACGGCATGCCCGTGGTCCTGGCGACGGCCGCCTCCTTCGGCCTGACGGGGTACGAGACGCACGAGGAGCTGGCCGCCGACACCGCCCTGCTCGCGCGCGTCGACGCCCTGCGCGTGAAGGCGGGCGCGCTGATGGGTCTGGGGGACGTCACCGGCTCGTCGGTGCCCAAGACGATCCTGCTGGCCGCGCCGGCCGACGGCGGGCAGCTGTGCACCCGCTCGTTCATCCCGGTGCACCCGCACACCTCCATCGGCGTGCTGGCCGCGGTCAGCGCGGTCACCGGCGTCCTGCTGCCCGGCGCCGTCGGCCACGAGCTGGCCGACGGCTGGCCCGGGGACCGCACCACGGTCGACGTGGAGCACCCCACCGGTCACCTGCTCGTCGACGTGGTCGTCGACACCACCGCGCAGCCCCCCCGCGCCGTGCGCTCCGGCGTGGTGCGCACCGCCCGCAAGCTCTTCGACGGCACCGCGTACCCGCGCGCCTGATCCACCTCCTCCCCGCCCCTCCCCGCACTCCCGGAGACGACGATGCCCCCGCTGCACGAGATCGCCCACCTGGCCCACGTCGAGCTGCGCACCCCCGTGCCGGAGCAGAGCCTGGAGTTCTTCACCGGCTACCTGGGCCTGACCGAGGTGGGTTCGCAGGGCGACTCGGTGTTCCTGCACGCCTGGGACGACTACGAGCGCACCACGATCAAGCTCACCGCCCACACCACCTCCGGCATCGGGCGCACCAACCTGCGCGCCGCCAGCCCCGAGGCGCTGCAGCGGCTGGTGCAGCGCATCGAGGCGAGCGGGCGCGGCACCGGCTGGCAGGACGGCGACCCGGGGTGCGGGCCCACGTACGTCTTCACCGAGCCCGACGGGCACGAGATGGGCGTGTACTACGAGTCGGAGTGGTACACCCCGCCCGCCGAGCTCGCACCGTCCCTGAAGAACCAGGCCGCCGCGCGGCCCGACCACGGCGTGCCGGTGCGCCGGCTGGACCACGTGAACTACCTCGGCGCCGACGTCGTGCCCAACCGCGACTACTTCCGCGACACCCTGGGCGCCCTGGTCACCGAGCAGATCGTCCTGGACGACGGCACCACCGCCGGCAGCTGGACGACGTTCACCAACAAGGGCTACGACGCGGTCTGGACCCGCGACTGGACCGGCTCCTCCGGGCGCCTGCACCACATCGCCTTCGCCACCGACACCCGCGAGGACATCCTGCGCGCGGCCGACCTCGCCCTGGACCACGGCGTGTTCATCGAGACCGGCCCGCACAAGCACGCCATCCAGCAGACGTTCTTCCTGTACGTCTACGAGCCCGGCGGCAACCGCATCGAGCTGTGCAACGCCGGCGCCCGCCTCGTCATCGCGCCCGACTGGCAGCCGGTGGACTGGACCGAGGCCGAGCGGGCCAAGGGGCAGGCGTGGGGGCTGAAGACGATCGAGTCCTTCCACACCCACGGCACCCCGCCCGTGCCGCAGGGCGAGCGCGTGACGGTGGGCAGCGACCCCGTCGAGGGCGACGCGTGGTGACCGAGGTCTCCTCGAGCGCGCGCGTCGCCGTCCTGGGCCTCGGTGAGGCCGGTTCGGAGATCGCCCGCGACCTGGCGACCGCCGGCGCCGACGTGCGCGGGTACGACCCCGTGGCCGGTGCGCCGGCCGGCGTGGCCGCGCGCCGCGACGAGCGCGACGCGGTGCGCGACGCCGACCTGGTCCTCAGCGTCAACAGCTCCCACGACGCGCTGCCGGCGCTCGAGGCGGCGCTGGACGCCCTGCGCCCCGGGACCGTGTGGGCCGACCTCAACACCGCCTCGCCGGGCGTCAAGCAGCAGCTCGCCGAACGGCTCGCCGGCCGGGACGTCCCGGTCGCCGACGTCGCGCTGATGGCGCCGGTGCCCGGCAAGGGCCTGCGCACCCCGATGGTGGTCTCCGGCCCCGGGGCGCAGCGGTACGCCCGGCTGCTGAGCGGCTGGGGCGCGTCCGTGGACGTCCTCGACGGCCCGCCCGGCGCAGCGATCTCCCGCAAGCTGCTGCGCAGCGTCTTCTACAAGGGCCTGGCCGCGGCCGTCGTGGAGGCCCTGGAGGGCGCCCGCGCCGCGGGTGTGGAGGACTGGCTGCGCGAGAACGTCGCCGACGAGCTCGCGGGTTTCGACCGCAGCACCCTGGTCCGGCTGGTCGAGGGCACCCACACCCACGCCCGCCGCCGCACCGACGAGATGGCCGCCGCCGCCGAGCAGCTGCGCGAGCTCGGGGTCGAGCCCCGTGTCGCCACCGCCGCGCACGACCTGCTGGCCGAGCTGCGCGACCGCTCCGCCGCGCGCTGAGCGCACCACCACGGGCCTGCGCCCGTCCCACCTGATCCCTTCCGACGGAGGTACGACGATGTCCTCGCCATACCCGCTGACCGCTTCACCCGCCACGGCCCGCCTCGCCACCCGCGTCCTGGCCCTGTGCTGGTTCACCGTCCTCGTCGACGGCCTGGACCTGTTCTCCTACGGCGCGGTGCTGCCCGCGGTGCTCGCCGACGAGGGTTTCGGCCTCGACGCGGCCACCGCCGGCGAGATCGGCAGCCTGACCACGTTCGGCATGCTGCTCGGCGCCCTGACCTCCGGGATCATCACCGACCGCGTCGGGCGGCGGAGCATCCTGCTCGCCGGTGTCGCGGTGTTCTCCCTGGCCTCGGCCGGCTGCGCGCTGGCCCCCGGGGCCGCGGCCTTCGGCGCCGCGCGCTTCATCGCCGGGTTCGGCCTGGGCGGGTTGCTGCCCACCGCCATCACCACGGTCCTGGAGTTCGCACCCGCGGGTCGCAAGAACATCACCGTGACGCTGCTCATGACCGCCCACCAGGCCGGCGGTGCGCTGGCCGGTGTGCTCGCGATGAGCGTCGTGGAGGCGCTGGGCTGGCGCGCGGTGTTCTGGCTCGGTGCCCTGCCCCTGGTGCTCGTGCTGCCGGTGCTGTGGGCGATGCTGCCCGAGTCGATCACCTTCCTGATCGCCAAGGGCCGCACCGACCGCGCCCAGCGCGTCGCCACCCGCTACGGGGTGCCGCTGGAGGCGTACGCGCCGGCCCGCTCCGAGGGCGAGACGGACCGCTCCGGGCTGCGCGGGCTGTTCGCCCCCGGGCTGCGCAAGGTCACCGTCCTGTTCTGGATCGGCTCCTTCTTCGGCCTGGTGCTCGTGTACGGCGTGAGCACCTGGTTGCCCACGATGATGCGCGCCGCCGGCTACGAGCTCGGTTCCGCGGTCAGCTTCCTCGTCGTCATCAACGTCGGCGGCATCGTCGGCATGCTCGTCGCCGGCCGCCTGGCGGACCGCATCGGCGCCCGCACCGTGGCCGTGGTCTGGTTCCTGCTGACCGCCGTGGCCGTCGGGCTGCTCTTCCTGCGCATGCCGCTGCTGCTGACCTACCTCGTGGTCTTCCTGGCCGGCGCGTGGCTGTTCAGCGCGCAGACCCTCGTGTACGCCGCGGTCGGCACCACCTACCCGGCGCGCAGCCGCGCCACCGCCGTCGGCTGGGCGGCGGGCATCGGCCGCTGGGGCGCGGTCGCGGGGCCGTGGGTCGGCGGCCTGCTCATCGCGAGCGGCGCCTCCCGGTGGGGCTTCGTGATGTTCGCGATCGCCGGTGTGATCGGCGCCGCCGTGATCGCCGCGGCGCGCACCCGGGACCCGCGGGCCCTGGCCCCCGCGCAGGAGAGCGCCGGCGCCACCGCCTGAGCGCGCACGTCAGGGCCGCAGCACCCCGCCGGGGTGCTGTGGCCCTCGTCGTCCCCGGGGGCGGCCGGACCCGCTGCGGGGGCCGCCTGGGCCGGGTGGGGTGCGTCGCCTTGACCGACCCCCGGTGCGGGCGCATCATCCGGGGACCAGCACGGCGTCACCGGGGGACCGGGGCGCGGACCGAGGAGCAGCCGATGACGTCTGCAGAGGTGTCGACGACGACGCCGAGCAGTTCCGCGACGACCCCCGCCGGTGCGCCGGGGGGTGAGCGGCGGCCGGCCGGGCTGCTGGCCACCTCCAGCCAGCCCGCGCAGGTGCCGCCGGCCACGGACGGCAACCTCAGCGACCTGGTCCTGGACTGGGAGCGGGACGACCCCCGGGCGGTGTGCTTCAGCCGCAGGGACGGCACCGGCGCCTGGGTCGACGTCACCACCGCGCAGTTCGCCGCCACGGTGCGGTCGGTGGCCAAGGGGTTGCTGGCGGCAGGGGTCCGCCCGGGCGACCGGGTGGGGCTGATGGCGCGCACCCGCTACGAGTGGACCGTCGTGGACGCGGCGTGCTGGTTCGCCGGCGCGGTCAGCGTGCCGGTGTACGACACGTCCTCGCCCGAGCAGGTCGCATGGATCCTGTCCGACTCCGGCGCGGTGGTGTGCGTGGTGGAGACCGCGGAGCACGCCGGCGTCCTGGCGGGGGTGCGCGAGCAGGTCCCCACCCTGCGCGAGTGGTGGACCCTGGAGGAGGGTGCGCTGGAGGCGCTGGCGCTCGCCGGCCGCGAGGTGGGCGACGACGCGCTGGAGGCGGCCCGCACCAGCGCCGGTCCCTCGGCCACGGCGACGATCGTCTACACGTCCGGTTCCACGGGCCGGCCGAAGGGGTGCGTGCTCACCCACGCGAACTTCGTCGACCTGGTCCGCAACGCCCACGCGGTGATGCCGGACATGCTCGACGAGCCGGGGGCCTCGACCCTGCTGTTCATCCCGCTGGCGCACGTGCTGGCGCGGTTCGTGGAGGTGCTGTGCCTGTCGGCGCGGGTGCGGATGGGTTTCGCGCCCGACACCAGGGAACTGGTCTCCGACCTGCAGAGCTTCCGGCCCTCCTTCGTGCTGGCGGTGCCGCGCGTGTTCCAGAAGGTCCACGCCGCCGCCCAGCACAAGGCGGCCACCGGCGGGAAGCTGCGCGCGGCCCTGTTCGCCCGGGCCGAGGAGACGGCCGTGGCGTACTCGCGGGCCCTGGACACCGGTGGTCCCGGCCGCGCGCTGCGGGCGCGGCACGCCCTCTTCGACCGCCTCGTGTACGCCAAGCTGCGCACCACCCTGGGCGGCCGGCTCACCCGCGCGGTCTCCGGCGGGGCGTCGCTGGGGGAGTACCTGGGGCACTTCTTCCGCGGCGCCGGCCTCACGGTGTTCGAGGGCTGGGGGCTGACGGAGACGGCGGCGCCGGCCTGCGTGAACCGCCCCGGCGACCAGCGGATCGGCACCGTGGGCCTGCCGCTGCCGGGCACGGAGGTGGCGATCGCCGAGGACGGGGAGATCCTCTGCCGCGGGATCGGGGTGTTCAAGGAGTACCTGAACCGCCCGGAGGAGACGGCGGAGGCGTTCCGCGACGGCTGGTTCCGCACCGGCGACCTCGGCTCCCTCGACGCTGCGGGGAACCTCACCATCACCGGGCGCGCCAAGGAGATCATCGTCACCGCCGCCGGGAAGAACGTCGCCCCGGCCCCGCTGGAGGACCGGCTGCGCGCCCACCCGCTGATCTCGCAGTGCGTCGTGGTCGGCGACGAGCGCCCCTACGTCACCTGCCTGCTCACCCTGGACGAGGCGGCGGTGGCGGCCTGGGGCCAGCTGCACGGCCGGGAGGGTCTGGACGTCCTGGCGGCCAAGGACGACCCGGCCGTGCGCGCCGAGCTGCAGTCGGCGGTCGACCACGCCAACGGCCTGGTCAGCCGGGCGGAGTCGATCCGCCGGTTCGGCGTGCTGGAGGGCGACTTCACCGTCGAGAACGACTGCCTGACCCCCAGCCTGAAGATGCGGCGCCACGAGGTGCTGCGCCTGTTCGCCGCGGACGTCGAGGCGCTGTACTCCTGAGGGGGCCCGGTGCGCCCCGGCGCGCACCGGACCCCTGCGGACCACCTCCGAGCGGGACGTCAGTACGAGGGCCGCTCGGCCTCGTCCCCCGGCGCGGGGACGAACTCGGCCGCGAGCTTCTCCGAGGCCCTGGCCACCAGCGCGACGTCGGCGCCCACCAGCACGAAGCGCGCTCCGGCGTCGGCGTAGGCGCGGGCGACCGCGGGGTCGAAGGCGTTGACCCCCACCGGTTTGCCGGCGGCGAGCACCGCCTCCAGGGCGCGGTGCACGGCGGCCACCACGTCCGGGTGCGTCTGCGCGCCCAGCAGGCCCATGGACGCCGCGAGGTCGCTCGGGCCGACGAACACGCCGTCGACACCGGGTGTCGCGGCGATCTCCCCGGCGTTCTCGACGGCCTCGGCGGTCTCGACCTGCACGACGACGGAGACGTGCTCCGCCGCGTTCGGCAGGTAGCCGTCCACCCGGTTCCACCGAGCCGAGCGGGCCAGCGCGCTGCCGACGCCCCGGCGCCCGGCGGGCGGGTACTGCGTGGCCGCGACCACGGCGCGGGCCTGCTCGGCGGTGGAGACCATGGGGACCAGGACGGTCTGGGCCCCCAGGTCCAGCACCTGCTTGAGCAGGACGTCGTCCGCGGCGGGCACCCGCACGACGGGTGTCACGGGGTAGCCCGAGACCGCGTGGAGCTGGGCCAGGGTGGACTCCAGCCCGTTCGGGGCGTGCTCCATGTCGATGAGGACCCAGTCCAGGCCGGAGCCGGCCATGATCTCGGCCATGACGGGGGAGCCGGAGCAGACCCAGCCGCCGAACAGCGCCCGGTCGGTGGCGCCCAGGCGGTCCCGCAGGGTCGGGTTCAGGCGAAGCGGCACGAGATCGTCCCCAGCCTTCCGTAGTCGGCGAGGACGGTGTCCCCGGGGTGCACCCACATCGGCCGGGTGAACGACCCGGCCAGGACGATCTCCCCGGCCGCGAGGTGGTCGTCGTGCTGGGCCAGCTTCTGCGCCAGCCACGCCACACCGCTGGCGGGGTGGTTGAGGACGGCCGCCGCGACACCCGACTCCTCGATGGTCTCGTTGCGGTAGAGCAGCGCCGCGACCCACCGCAGGTCGACCTCGTCGACGCGCACCGGGTTGCCCCCGACGACCATCGCACCCATGGCGGCGTTGTCGCTGATGGTGTCGACGATCGTCCGGCCCTGCATCTCGATCCTCGAGGAGAGGATCTCCAGCGCCGGGACGACGTACTCGGTGGCCCGCAGCACGTCGAAGATCGAGACGTGGGGACCGGCGAGCGGTTCGCGCAGGACGAACGCGAGCTCGACCTCGATGCGGACGTTGGAGAAGCGGGCGTGCTCGATCGTGCTGCCGTTCTCGAACACCATGTCGGCGAAGATCGCGCCGTAGTCGGGTTCGGTGATGCCGGTGGCCACCTGCATGACCTTCGAGGTCAGGCCGATCTTCCGGCCGACGGGTCGCCGGCCCGCCGCGGTGCCGCGGCGGCGCCACTCGTTCTGCACGGCGTAGGAGTCCTCGACGTCCATGCCGGGGTGGCGGGCGGTGAGCAGGGGCACCGTCGTGCGATCGCGTTCGGCGGCGGCCAGCTCGTCCGCGATCGCTGTGATCGTCTCAGGGGACAACATCGGTGGTCTCCTCCGGTGGGGTGGGCTCAGCGGGCGTCGTCGCGCTCGGCGTACTTCTGCCGCCACTGCGCGTTCATGGGGAACAGCCCGTCCACGGGGTGGCCCGCCGCGACCTGCTCGGCGACCCAGGCGTCCTCCTCCTCCTGCGCGAGAGCGGCGTCGACGACCTCCTCGGCGAGGTCGCGGGGGACGACGACGACCCCGTCGGAGTCGCCGACGATGACGTCCCCGGGCTGCACCGCGGCCCCGCCGCAGGCGATGGTGACGTCGACGTCCCACGGGACGTGCTTGCGGCCCAGGACGGCGGGGTGGGCTCCGCGGGAGTAGACGGGAAGGCCCACGGCGGCCACGGCGTCGGCGTCGCGCACACCGCCGTCGGTCACGATGCCCGCCGCCCCCCGGGCGTTGGCCCGGATGGCGAGGATGTCGCCGAGGGTTCCCGAGCCGGACTCGCCGCGGGCCTCGATGACGAGGACCTCGCCGGGCTCGACGGCGTCGAAGGCCCGCTTCTGGGCGTTGAAGCCACCGCCGTGCGAGGCGAAGAGGTCCTCGCGGTTCGGCACGAACCGCAGCGTCTTCGCCGTGCCGACGAGCTTGCGCTCCGGGTGGTTCGGGCGCACGCCGTCGATGCTCACGTTGTTCAGGCCCCGCTTGCGCAGCTGCGCCGACAGGGCGGCCACCGGGGCCCGCTCCAGCTTGGCGCGCAGGTCGTCGCCGAGCCCGGGGGAGGCGGCGGGTTCCAGGCCGGCGGCCTCGCGCGAACCCCAGGCCTCCTCGCGCTGCTGGTCGTCGACGGCGGGCAGCGAGCCGAGGCCGGCGTCGAAGGCGTGCTCGCCCTGGACCACGGTGGTCACCAGCCGGCCGGAGGTGGCGCCGGCACGCGCACCGCTCACGACGTCGACCTCGACCTCGACGACGTCACCGGGGACGACGACGCTGGAACCGGCGGGCGTCCCGGTCAGGACCACGTCGCCGGTCTCCAGCGTGAAGTGCTGGGAGAGGTCGGCGACGATCTGCGGCAGCGGGAAGAGCACGGCTGCGCTGGTGTCCTCCTGCGCCAGGGTGCCGTTCACCCACGTGCGGACCCGGATGGCCGCGGGGTCGAGGTCGGAGGCGTCGATGAGCCGCGGCCCCAGGGGGGTGAACCCGTCGCCGCCCTTGGAGCGGACGTTGGACCCCTTGTCGTTCCTGCGCAGGTCGTACAGGCCCAGGTCGTTGGCGGCGGTGACGTGCGAGACGTGCTGCCAGGCCCGCTCCACCGGGACCCGGCGCGCGGGTTCGCCGATGACCAGCGCGATCTCGCCCTCGAAGGCCAGCAGTTCCGTGCCCGCCGGGCGCTCGACCGTGCCGCCGCCGGCGGCCAGCGAGCTGGAGGGCTTGAGGAAGTACGAGGGGGCGGCGGGCCGCCGGCCGCGCTGGTCGGCGCGGGAGGCGTAGCTGAGGTGGACGGCCACCACCTTGCCGGGGCGACCGGCGGGAAGGGCGGCGAAGCGCGGGTCGTGGTCGGGGCGGGTCATCGTCGACGCTCTCCTGACGTTCGTGTCCGGGGGTGCACGCGATCGTGCCGCACGTGGAGCGGGACACCGCTGCGCACCCTTGACGGTCTTGCGATGTACATTAAGATATACGATGTTGATACGCCAGGTGCCCTGACGACGACGTGGAGGCGGCGCTGATGAACCCTGGACCCGCGGCCGGGACCAGCACGTCCAAGGTCGAGGCGGCCTACGGGCTGATCCGCGACCGGATCCTCTCGGGGGAGTACACGCCCGGGTACCGCCTCGTGCTGGGTTCGCTGGCCAAGGAGCTGGGTTCCTCCACGGTCCCGGTCCGGGAAGCCGTCCGGCGCCTGGAGGCGGAGGACCTCGTCGAGTTCGAGCGCAACGTCGGCGCCACCGTCCGCGGCCTGGACCCCGTGGAGTACCGCTGGACGATGGAGACCCTGGCCGTCGTCGAGGGGGCGGCCGTCGGCCAGGCCGTGCCCCTGCTGACCGCCGCCGACCTGCAGGAGGTGCGCCGGCTCAACGAGCTCATGCGCGCCGAGCTGCGCGAACTGCCTCGCGGGGGGTTCGACACGCAGCGCTTCAGCCAGCTCAACCAGCGCCTGCACCGCACGCTGGCCGCGCCCTGCCCCAACCCGCACCTGCTCGACCTCGTGGACCGCGGGTGGAGCCGGCTCAGCACGCTGCGGACCAGCGTGTTCTCGATGGTCCCCGAGCGCACCCACCAGTCCGTCACCGAGCACGACGAGCTCATCGAGCTCATCGCCTCCGGAGCCGATCCCGCCGCCGTCGAGCAGGCCACCCGCTCGCACCGCGCGGCCACCCTCGCAGCGGTGCTCGCCCACGAGGCCGCCCACCCCTCAGAGGTCCGCCCGCGCGGCTGACCCACCACCCCCGACGCTCCCCGACGACGACCAGGAGGAAACCGTGACCACGGACACCGCGAGCCAGGCGACCACCCGACACGTGCCCGACGGGCTGCCCACCCACCTGCAGCACTTCATCGGCGGCGAGCTGCGCGACTCCGTCGGCGGCGAGACCTTCGACGTGCTCGACCCCGTCTCCAACGAGAACTACGCCACCGCCTCCGCGGGGCAGGCCGCCGACGTCGACGCCGCCGTGCAGGCGGCCGGTCGCGCCTTCGAGGACGGCCCCTGGCCGACGATGGCCCCCCGCGCCCGCGCCCGGGTCCTCAACAGGATCGCCGACCTCGTCGAGGCGTCCGACGCCCGCCTGGCGGAGCTGGAGACCTTCGACACCGGCCTGCCCATCACCCAGGCCCTCGGGCAGGCCCAGCGCGCGGCGGAGAACTTCCGCTTCTTCGCGGACCTGATCGTCGCCCAGACCGACGACGCCTACAAGGTGCCCGGCAAGCAGGTCAACTACGTCAACCGCAAGCCGGTCGGCGTCGCCGGCCTCATCACGCCGTGGAACACCCCGTTCATGCTGGAGAGCTGGAAGCTGGCCCCCTCCATCGCCTCGGGGTGCACCGTGGTCCTCAAGCCCGCGGAGTTCACCCCGCTGTCGGCGAGCCTGTGGGCGCAGATCTTCACCGAGGCCGGACTGCCCGAGGGCGTGTTCAACCTCGTCAACGGCATCGGCGAGGAGGCCGGCGACGCGCTCGTCAAGCACCCGGGAACCCGACTGATCTCCTTCACCGGCGAGACCACCACCGGGCAGCTGATCTTCCGCAACTCCGCGGCCCACCTCAAGGGCATGTCGATGGAACTGGGCGGCAAGTCCCCGGCGGTCGTCTTCGCCGACGCCGACCTCGAGGCGGCGCTGGACTCCACGCTGTTCGGGGTCTTCTCCCTCAACGGCGAGCGGTGCACCGCCGGCTCGCGCATCCTGGTCGAGCGCAGCGTCTACGACGAGTTCGTGGAGCGCTACGCCGCCCGGGCGAAGAACATCGTCGTCGGGAACCCGCACGACCCGGCCACCGAGGTCGGGGCGCTGGTGCACCCGGAGCACTACGAGCGCGTCCTGGGGTACGTCGAGGTCGGCAAGACGGAGGGCCGCCTCGTCGCCGGCGGCGGCCGTCCCGAGCACCTGCCGGTCGGCAACTACCTGGCGCCCACCGTGTTCGCCGACGTCCCCTCCACGGCCCGCATCTTCCAGGAGGAGATCTTCGGCCCGGTCGTGGCGATCACGCCCTTCGAGGACGAGGCCGACGCGATCCGCCTGGCCAACGACGTCAAGTACGGCCTGGCCGGGTACGTGTGGACCTCGGACCTGCAGCGCGGGCACCGCGTCGCGCACTCCATCGAGGCCGGCATGGTGTGGCTGAACTCGCACAACGTGCGCGACCTGCGCAGCCCCTTCGGCGGGGTGAAGGCCTCCGGCCTCGGCCACGAGGGCGGTTACCGCTCCATCGACTTCTACACCGAGCAGCAGGCCGTCCACATCACCCTGGGCGACGTGCACACCACCCGCTTCGGCGCCCGCGCCGCCAGCGAGATCGACTACTGAGACCCCCTTCTCGACGAGGAGAAACCCGTGAACGACGCCCTGCCCACCCCGCCCGACGTCATCCGCTGCGCATACGCCGAACTGGTCGTCACCGACCTCGAGCGCTCCAGGTGGTTCTACACCGAGCTGCTCGGGCTCGTGGTGACCGCCGAGACCGAGGACGCCCTGTACCTGCGGGCCTTCGAGGAGTACCTGCACCACTCCCTCGTGATCCGCAAGGGGCCCGTCGCGGCGTGCGCGAAGCTGGCCTACCGGGTGCGCACGCCGCAGGACCTCGACCTGGCGGAGGACTACTACCGCGCCCTGGAGGTGCCGGTCCGCCGCGTGCCGGCCGGCACCACCAGGGGGATCGGCGAGGCCGTGCAGATCGAGGACCCCCTGGGCTTCCCGGTCGAGTTCTTCCACGACGCCGAGCACGTCGAGCGCTTCACCCAGCGCTACGACCTCCACGGTGCCGGTGCGATCTCCCGCCTGGACCACTTCAACGTCGTCACCCCGGACGTCCCCGCCGCGCGGGAGTACTACGAGGGCCTCGGCTTCAAGGTGTCGGAGGACATCGAGGACGAGGAGGGCACCGTCTACGCGGCCTGGATGTACCGCAAGCCCACCGTGCACGACGTGGCGCTCACCGGTGGCGACGGCCCGAGGATGCACCACATCGCGTTCGCCACCCACGAGCGCAGCCAGATCCTGCACCTGTGCGACCACCTCGGCGCGGTCCGCCGCTCCGACCAGATCGAGCGCGGCCCGGGCCGGCACGGCGTCTCGAACGCGTTCTACCTGTACCTGCTCGACCCGGACGGGCACCGCATCGAGATCTACACGCACGACTACTACACCGGTGACCCGGACAACCCGGTCGTCACCTGGGACGTGCACGACAACCAGCGTCGCGACTGGTGGGGCAACCCCGTCGTCCCGTCCTGGTACAGCAACGCCTCGACGGTGCTGGACCTCGACGGCAACCCCCGCGAGGTCGTCGAGCGCCAGGACGACCGCGAGGCCGACGTGACGATCGGCGCGGACGGCTTCTCCTACACCCGCAAGGACGAGGTGGAGCAGGGCTTCAAGGTCGGTCACCAGGTCTGATGCGCGGCGCAGCGGGCGAGGAGGAGGACGCATGACGAGCACGACGACGGGCGGCGCGACCAGCGGTGCGGGCAACGCCGCGGGAGGCGGCGCCGAGCGCGAGCAGCAGCTGCTGCGGGACGTGCCGACGCAGCTGTTCATCGGGGGCACCTGGCGCGACGGCGGGGCCGGCACGCTGACCGTGGAGGACCCGGCCACCGGGCAGGTGCTGACCGGCATCGCCGACGCCTCGGTCGAGGACGGCGTCGCCGCCCTCGACGCCGCGGTGGCCGCCCAGCACGACTGGGCGCGCACCCCGCCCCGGCAGCGCGCGGAGGTCCTGCGCCGCGCCTTCGACGCGGTCACCGAGCGCGCGGAGGACTTCGCGCTGCTGATGACGCTGGAGATGGGCAAGCCGCTGGCCGAGGCCCGCGGCGAGGTCGCCTACGGCGCGGAGTTCCTGCGCTGGTTCTCCGAGGAGGCCTCGCGCATCTCGGGGCGCTACGCCCAGAACCCGGCCGGCGGCTCGCGGATGCTGACGATGAAGCAGCCGGTGGGCCCCTGCCTGGCGATCACGCCGTGGAACTTCCCGCTGGCGATGGGCACCCGCAAGATCGGCCCGGCCCTGGCCGCCGGCTGCACCGTCGTCGTCAAGCCGGCCACCCAGACGCCGCTGACGATGCTGGCCCTGGCACGGGTCCTCCAGGAAGCCGGTGTGCCCGACGGGGTCCTCAACGTGGTCACCACCTCGCGCACCAGCCAGGTGATGGCCCCGCTCATCGCCGATCCGCGGCTGCGCAAGCTGACGTTCACCGGTTCCACACCGGTCGGGCAGGCGCTGGTGCGCCAGTCGGCGGAGCGCCTGCTGCGCACCTCCATGGAGCTGGGCGGCAACGCCCCCTTCCTCGTCTTCGACGACGCCGACCTGGACGCGGCGGTCGAGGGTGCGATGGCCGCGAAGATGCGCAACATGGGCGAGGCGTGCACGGCCGCGAACCGCTTCTACGCCCAGCGCGGCGTCGCGGAGGAGTTCTCGCGGCGGCTGGCCGAGCGGATGGGCGCGCTGCGCGTCGGCCGCGGCACCGAGGAGGGCGTGCAGGTCGGCCCCCTCATCGACGCGCGCGCCCGCCAGGACGTCGCCACCCGCGTCAGCGAGGCGGTGAGCGCGGGCGCCGAGGTGCTCACCGGCGGCGAGGGAGTGGGGGAGGCCGGTTACTTCTACGCCCCCACCGTCGTCACGGGGGTCCCGGCCGGTGCGCGGCTGCTGACGGAGGAGACCTTCGGCCCGGTCGCGCCCGTGGTCACCTTCGACACCGAGGAGGAGGGTGTGGCCCTGGCCAACGACACCGAGTACGGTCTGGTCGGCTACGTCTTCACCGAGGGCTTCTCCCGCGGCATGCGGGTGGCCGAGGCGTTGGACACCGGCATGGTGGGCCTCAACGCCGGGGTCATCTCCAACGCCGCCGCCCCGTTCGGCGGCGTCAAGGCCTCCGGGTTCGGCCGTGAGGGCGGTTCCGAGGGCATCGAGGAGTACCTGGAGACCAAGTACGTCGGTTTCCCGCTGTGATCGGCTCGTGCCCGCCCGCCGGGGTGGGCACGAGCCGCAGGTCCCCACCGTGACGAAGGAGTCATCAGTGTCCGCCCTCACATCCAGAACACCGGAGGCCGCGCTGGCGGCCGAGCGGCGCCGGGTCGCCACCGCGACCGTCGTCGGCACGACCGTCGAGTGGTACGACTTCTTCATCTACGCCAACGCCGCCGGCCTGGTGTTCGCGCAGAACTTCTTCGAGCCGGCCGGCGGATCGATCGCGATCCTGCTCTCGTTCGCCACCGTCGGGCTCAGCTTCCTGTTCCGCCCGCTCGGTGCGGCGCTGGCCGGGCACTTCGGGGACAAGATCGGCCGCAAGCGGATGCTCGTGCTCACGCTGCTGCTCATGGGCGGGTCCACGACGCTCATCGGCCTGCTGCCGACCTACGCCCAGGCCGGTGTCGTCGCCCCGGTCCTGCTCGTCGTGCTGCGCATCCTGCAGGGGCTGTCGGCCGGGGGCGAGTGGGGTGGAGCCGTGCTGATGGCGGTCGAGAACGCGCCCGCCGACAAGCGCGGCAAGTTCGGCGCCTTCCCGCAGATCGGGGTGCCGCTGGGCATGCTGCTGGCCTCGGGCGCCCTCGCCCTCATGAGCGGGGTCTTCGCCCGGGGCGAGGCGTTCGTCGAGTGGGGCTGGCGGGTGCCGTTCCTCCTCAGCGTCGTGCTGCTGGTCGTGGGCATCGTCATCCGCCGCGGTGTCGAGGAGAGCCCCGTCTTCCGCGAGATCGCGGTCCGCGGCGCCAGGACCCGTGTGCCCCTGGTGCGGCTGTTCCACAAGCACGCCCTGCTCGTCCTGCTCGCCGCGCTGACCTTCGCGGGCAACAACGCTGCCGGGTACATGACCACCGGTGGGTTCATCCAGAACTACTCCACGAACCCCGACGGCCCGCTCGGCATGGACCGCACCTCCGTCCTGCTCGCCGTGCTGTTCTCCGCCGTGGTGTGGCTGGCCTCGACGTGGACGGCCGGGGTCGTCTCCGACCGCATCGGCCGGCGCAACACGTACATCGTCGGCTGGGTCTGCCAGCTGGCGGCGGTCTTCCCGATGCTCGCCCTGGTCAACACCGGCGACGTCCTGTACCTGGCGCTGGGCCTGGGCATCTTCAGCATCGGTACCGGGCTGACGTACGGCCCGCAGTCGGCGTTCTTCTCCGAGCTGTTCCCCGCCTCCATCCGCTACTCGGGGGTGTCGATCTCCTACGCGCTGGGGGCGATCCTCGGCGGCGCGTTCGCGCCGACCATCGCGACCGCGCTGGTCCAGGAGACGGGGACGGTGTACTCCGTCGGCTGGTACCTCGTCGGGCTGACCCTCGTGGCGTTCGCCGCCACCCTGCTGATCCGGGACCGCCGGGGCATCGACCTGGGGCCGGAGAACGAGGAGGAGCAGGCGAAGAACCCGATCTACGGAGTGCGTCACGCCTGATCCGCACCCCACCGTGCACGGACCGACAGGGAGGACCGGGATGAGCGTCGACGCCGACGGCGTGCCGACGGCCACCACGGGGGTCGTCGCGGACCTGCTCGAGCGCCTGCCCGGCCGGGTGCGAACGTGCCCGGCGGAGCTCGAGCAGTACCGCCGGGACCGCTCCGGTCAGGTCAGCGGTGGCGTCCCGCTGTGCGTCGTCGAAGCGCGCTCGATCGCCGACGTCCAGGAGACCTGCCGCGCGGCCAGCGCACACGGCGTGCCGATCGTGACCCGTGGGGCCGGCAGCGGCCTGGTCGGTGGCGGGATCGCCGGACCCGGTGAGGTGGTGCTGTCCACCCGTGCCATGGACCGGGTGCTCCAGGTCTCTCCGCAGAACCGCCTCGCGGTGGTGGAACCGGGCATCCTCAACGCCGAGCTGAACCGCCGGCTCGCCGGTCAGGGGTTGTGGTGGGCCCCCGACCCGGCCAGCCGGGAGATCTCGACCGTCGGCGGCAACATCGCCACCGACGCCGGAGGTCTGCTGTGCGCCAAGTACGGCGTGACCCGTGACGCCGTGCTGTCGCTGAAGGTCGTGCTGGCCGACGGCCGGCTCATCGGCGTCGGTCACGACACCGTCAAGGGGGTCACCGGCCTGGACCTGTGCGCGCTGGTGGTCGGCTCGGAGGGCACGCTCGGGGTGATCGTCGAGTGCACCCTGAAGCTGCGCCCGCTCGTGCGGGGCGCGGTCGCCACGATCAGCGCGTCCTTCCCCTCCGTCGAGCGCGCCGCGGGAGCCGCCGCGAGCGTCGTGGCGGCCGGGTGGACACCCGCGGTCATGGAGCTGATGGACCGCCGCACGCTGGAGTGCATCAGCCGGTACAGCGGCACCGACCTGCTGTCCCGGGGCGACGCGCTGCTGCTGGTGCAGACCGACGGCGCCGCTGCCCTCGAGGAGGGGGAGGCGGTGCTGGCCCTCGCCACCGCCGCCGGTGGTGACGCGGAGCTCACGACGGACCCCGACGAGGGTGCCCGCCTGATGGCCGTGCGGCGGCAGGCGTTCCCGGCCATCGAGACCCTGGGGACGGTGCTGGTGGAGGACGTCGCCGTCCCGCTGGAGGCGATGAGCGCGGTGTTCGCGCGGGTGCGCGAGCTGGAGGAGCGCTACGACCTCGTCATCCCGACCGCCTGCCACGCCGGGGACGGCAACCTGCACCCCACCTTCGCCTTCCAGGGCGAGGGGGTGCCCGAGGTGGTCTGGCGGGCGGCCGGGGAGCTGTTCGAGTTCGCGCTGGAGGTGGGGGGGACCCTGTCCGGGGAACACGGCATCGGCGTGCTCAAGCGCCGGTGGCTGGGTGATGAGCTGGGGGAGGACCAGCTCGACCTGCAGCGGCGGATCAAGGCGGTCTTCGACCCGGCAGGCATCCTGAACCCGGGCAAGGTCTTCGCGCCGAACCCTCGACCCGGTGGGATCGCGTGACCGCCACGACCGCCCCGGACGGGCTTCCGGCGAGCGTGTTCCCGTCCTAAGGTGGTCCTCGTCCGGGCGACGGTCCCGGTGCCCGCAAAAGGGGCACGAAGCGGTGGTGCCGCGAGACACACATGGAAACCTCCCGCACCGTTCCCCGGAGTCCACGTGTCCACCACCTCCGCCCTGGTCGCCCACGCCCTCGCCCCGCACGTCACCGAGGCCTTCGGCCTGATGGGCAACGGCAACGCCCGGTTCATCGACGCCCTGCACACCGGCGCGCGGGTGCGGTTCACCGCGGTCCGCCACGAGGCGGCCGCCGTCGCCGCGGCCGACGCCTACTGCCGCGCGAGCGGCCGCACCGCCGTGGCGACCACCACGTACGGCGCGGGTTTCACCAACGCCGTCACCCCGCTCGCCGAGGCGGTGCAGGCGCGAACACCCCTCGTGCTCGTCGTGGGCGACCGGCCGACCGCGGGACCACGACCGTGGGACGTCGACCAGGGAGCGATCGCCGCGGGCGTCGGTGTGCCCACCTTCACCGTCGGCCCGGACGACGCGATCGCCGTGACGACCGCGGCGCTGGAGCACGCCCTGAGCGAGCGCGTCCCGGTGGTCGTGGCGATCCCCTACGACGTCGCGGCGCGCGAGGCGGGCCCGGTACCCGGCGCGGGGGGTCTGCCGGCGCTCCGGCTGCCCGTGCCGGTGGACGTGGACCGCGCGGCGGCCGCTGCCGCGGCAGCGGACCTGGCCTCCGCGCGGCGCCCGTTCCTGCTGGCCGGGCGCGGCGCGGTCCTGGCCGGTGCCGGTTCCGTCCTCGGGGAGCTCGCACAGGCCCTCCGTGCCGTCACGGGCACCACCGCGACGGCGCGCAGCCTCTTCCCCGACCCGTGCTTCGACCTGGGCGTCACCGGGGGTTTCGGTGACGAGGAGGCGATGGCGCTGGTGGGCGAGGCGGACGTCGTCCTCGTCGTCGGCGCGGGCCTGAACCAGTTCACGACGCGGTTCGGTCGCCTCTTCGGTGCCGGCACCCGGGTGGTGCAGATCGACGAGGCCGAGGGCCCGACCCACCCGGTGGTGACGCGGTTCGTCCGGGGCGGTGCCACCGCCGCCGTGCGAGCCGTGCTCGACGCCCTGCCCCCCGGGCCGGGCGCGGTCCCCGAGTGGCGCGCCGCAGCCGTCGCGCTGACGCAGCGGGGGCTGCACCGCCGGCACCCGGGTTCCGGGGTGGCGGCGGACGGGCGGCTCGATCCCCGCAGCGTGGCCACCCGGCTGGCCGAGGTGCTGCCCGAGGACCGCGTGGTCGTCTCCGACGGCGGTCACTTCATCGGCTGGGCCAACTCGTACTGGCCGGTCACGGCTCCGCACCGCATGCAGATGGTCGGCACCGCCTACCAGACGATCGGGCTGGGCCTGGCCAGCGCCATCGGTGCGGCGCGAGCCCGCCCGGACTCCACGATCGTGCTGTCGACGGGCGACGGTGGCTGCCTGATGGCTCTGGCCGACCTGGAGAGCGTCGTGCGCACCGTGCGCCGGGGCGTGGTCGTCGTCTGGAACGACGCCGCGTACAACGCCGAGGTGAGCCTGTACGGCGGGCAGGGCCTGGCGCTCGAGCCGATGCTGATCCCCGAGGTGGACTTCGCCGGTCTGGCCCGCGCCGTGGGTGCCGATGCGGCGGTGGCGCGCACCGTGGAGGACCTGGAACGCCTGACGGAGTGGCTCGCCTCCGGGCGCGAGGGCGTCTTCCTCCTCGACTGCCGGATCAGCCCGAGCGTCGTGGCGCCCTACCAGGAGGAGATCATCGCGGTGAACACGGCCGCGGAGCCGGCGCCGGGTTCAGGCGCCGCCGGCCACCGGTAGGCGCAGCAGCGGCGCGAAGTAGGCCGCGAGCTCCGCGTGCGCGTCCAGCGGCAGCACGTTCGCCACGTACTGGTCCGGGCGCACGACCACGACGGCACCGCCGCGGTCCACCCCCCGCACGTCGAAGACGTCCGCCGCCGGGTCGGCGGCGTAGACCTTCTCGTGGTCGATGAGCTGGAACGGGCCGGTCCGGGGCTTGAACACCTCCGGGACGGCGGTGGTGTCGACCTCCGGGTGGGCCTGCTGGTAGACCACCTTCACGTCGAACCACGCGTCCAGGTCGGCGCCGGTGGGGGTGGCGGCCAGCGGGGAGCCGGCGGCGGTGCTGAGCCACTGCGCGAGCCGGTCGACGGCCGAGCCGGTGCCCGCCCGGGCCGCGTCGGCGAAGACGTAGATGCGCCAGCGCCCGTCGGCGGTGGCGTGGTGGCCGAGGTGGACGGGGTTGCCGTCGCAGACGCGGACCACCGGAGCGGACTTGAAGCGCCTGCCGACGGGGAACCCGGTCGCGAGCTGCTGGTGGACGGGTTCGGCCACGAGCTGCGAGGGGGCGTACTGGACCGCGAGGCCGGCGAGGTTCTCGGCGGTGCGCACGTAGTACCTCTCCAGCTCGCCGGGGTCGGCCATCTCCTCGGGCTTCTTGGCCATGAGGGTGGACCACTCGCGGTCGAAGTCGATGAGGGCCTGGGCGGCGACCTGGCGCTCGGCCGAGTAGGTGCTCAGCAGGCTCTCCGGGCTGCGGCCCTCCAGCACGTGCCCGAGCTTCCAGGCCAGGTTGAAACCGTCCTGCATGGACACGTTCATGCCTTGCCCGGCCTTGGCGCTGTGGGTGTGGCAGGCGTCGCCCATGATGAACACGCGCGGGCTGCGGGTCCCCGCGTCCTCGGGAAGGACGTCGTCGAAGCGGTCCGTCAGGCGGTGGCCGACCTCGTAGACGCTGTGCCAGGCGACGTCGCGCACGTCGAGGGTGTACGGGTGCAGGATCTCCTGCGCGGTGGCGATGATCTGCTCGATCGTGGTGCTGCGCACCGCGCTGCTGCCGCCCTCGGGCACCTCGCCGAGGTCGACGTACATGCGGAACAGGTGCCCGCCCTCGCGCGGGATGAGCAGGATGCTGCCGCCCGTGGCGGACTGGATGGCGCACTTGCGCCGGATGTCGGGGAAGTCGGTGACCGCCAGAGCGTCCATGACGCCCCAGGCGTGGTTGGCCGCGGCGCCGGCGAGCGTGCAGCCGATCGAGGCCCGCACCTTGCTGCGCGCGCCGTCGGCACCGACGACGTACTTGGCCCGGACGGTGCGCGTCCGGCCCGCGCGCGCGCCCGCCGTGTGGACGAGGGTGACCTCGACGGGGTGCTCGCCGTCCTCGTGGACCTGCAGGCCGCTGAACTCGTAGCCGTAGTCCGGGCGCATCCGGGTGGGGGAGTGCGCCATGAACTCGGCGAAGTAGTCCAGCACCCGGGCCTGGTTGACGATGAGGTGCGGGAACTCGCTGATGCCCGAGGGGTCGTCGGGCGTCAGCGCGGTGCGGACGATGCGCGCGGGGTCGTCCCGGTCCGGCTTCCAGAAGGCGGTCTCGGTGATCCGGTATGCCTCGGCGGTGATCCTGTCGGCGAAGCCGAACGCCTGGAACGTCTCCACGCTGCGGGCCTGGATGCCGTCGGCCTGGCCGATGGCGAGGCGGCCCTCGCGCCGGTCGACGATGCGGGTGACCACACCGGGGAAGCGGGAGAGCTGGGCAGCGGTGATCATGCCGGCCGGGCCGGTCCCGACGATCAGCACGTCCACCTCGTCGGGCAGCTCGTCCGGGCGGTCGAGCCCGACGCCGGCTGCGGGCTGGATGCGCGGGTCGCCGGAGACGTATCCGTGGTGGTGGAACTGCACGGGCTGTGCCCACCTCTCTGTGGCCGCCTGCGCCGTCGTCGGCGCGTTCGATATCAGAACTGTGAACTCTGATGTGGAACACACCGTAGGGATGGCCGCGGGAACCGTCAAGGCCGGCGTCTCGGTAAGGTCGTCGGCGACGACGGGTTTCGACGAGGGGGAGGGCGTGGCGGTCGAAGGAGCGCTGTCGCAGACGCTGTCGCGCGGGTTGCGGGTCCTGGAGCTGCTCGCCGAGGCCGACCGCTCCCTGAGCGTCGACGACGTCGCCGCCGGTCTCGGGCTGCACCGTTCCATCGCCTACCGGCTGCTGCGGACCCTGGAGGCGCACCGCCTCGTCGACCGGGACCCGGCCGGGCGCTACCGCCCCGGCGTCGGGCTGGCCGTGCTGTCGCGCTCGGTGCTCCCGGACCTGCGCACCGCGGCCGAACCGGTGCTGGAGGCCGTCGCGGCGGACCTGGGTGTCACCGCCTTCGCGGTGGTCGCCCGCGACGAGGACTGCGTGACGCTGGCCAGCGTGGAACCGCGGCGCCCCGGGGCGAGCCTCGCCCAGCGGCCGGGGACCGTGCACCCCCTGCAGCGGGGGGCCCCGGGCCTGGCGCTGCTCGCCGCCCGCCCCGCGGCGGCCGAGGGAGCGCGCGCCGCGGAGGTCGCCGCGGTGCGCCGCCGCGGCTGGGCGACCTCCCACGACGAGGTGATCCCCGGCCTGCGCTCCGTCGCGGTGCCGGTCCCGGCGCACCTGGAAGAACCGTGCGCCCTCGCGGTCGTCTACATCGACGGCACCGTGCTCGACGAGGCCCACCTCGCCGCGCGCCTGACCGCGGCGGCCGGCGAGCTGTCCGCAGCGCTGGGGCGCGGGGGCGGTGGTGCCACGGGTGCGCTCGGGTGAACGCCCCGGCGCGAGGGGCTGCCCGGCGGGGGTGCCCTGGTTAGCATCGTGCGGATCGCCACGGCGTCGTGGCGGCGTCCGAGGAGGGGGAGGTCCACGTGGCTCCGACGGCTCCGAGCACCCGCCCCGGCGGGGGTGGCCACCTGCAGCTGCAGGGCATCGACGCCTTCAGCGACGCGGTCTCCTCCGCCTTCGTCCCGCTGCGGGTGAGCACCAGCGCCCCGGACCGCTTCCGCGCACGCCTGCGCCGCACGGCGGCGGGCAAGGTCGAGGTGACCGAGGTCGACGCCCGCCGCCACCTCGTGGAGCGCACCGCTGCGCTCGTGCAGCGGGGGGGAGCCGCACGCTTCAAGGTCAGCGTGCAGCTCGAGGGCAGCTGCCTGCTGGTGCAGGAGGGCCGCCAGGCCGTCCTGGGTGCCGGCGACCTGGCGGTGTACGACACCTCCCGCCCGTACTCCATGGCGTTCGACGACGACTTCCGCGCGGTCGTCCTCATGTTCCCGCACTCCCTGCTCGGCCTGCCGCCGGAGCGGGTGCGCGAGCTGACGGCGACGCGGTTCAGCGGCGCGCAGGGCCTCGGCGCGGTCGTGGCGCCCTTCCTCGCGCACGTGGGCGAGCAGCTCGACCGGCTCCCCGGTCCCGCCCGCACACGCCTGAGCACCCACGCGCTGGACCTGGTGACCACGATGGTCGCCACGGAACTGGACGTGCGCGGCAGCGTGGACGCCCGGCGGCACGCCCTGCTCGCCCGCGTGCACGACCACATCGAGGCGCACTTGGCCGACCCCGGGCTGAACCCGGCGAGCATCGCCGCGGCGCACCACGTCTCCACGAGGCACCTGCACGCCCTGTTCCGCGCCGAGGGGGCGACCGTCTCCGGGTGGATCAGGGCGCGCCGGCTGGAACGCTGCCGGCGCGACCTGACCGACCCCGGGCAGCTCGAGCGTCCCGTCGCCGCGATCGGCGCCCGGTGGGGGTTCGCCGACCCGGCGCACTTCTCGCACGCCTACAAGGCCGCCTACGGCGAACCGCCCTCGCGCACCCGCAGCGCGCTGCACGGCGGCTGAACCGGCCTCGCGGACCCTCAGCCCACCAGGTGGGCCGCGGCCTTCTCGCCGATGAGGATGCTCGGCGCGTTCGTGTTGCCGGAGGTGATGCGCGGCATGATCGAGGCGTCCGCCACGTGCAGGCCCTCGAGCCCGCGCACCGCGAGCTCCGGGTCCACGACGGCGAGGTCGTCGACGCCCATCCGGCAGGTGCCGACCTGGTGGTGGTAGGTGATCACGGTGCGGCGCACGTAGTCGCGCAGCTCCTCGTCGGTCCGCACGCCCGGCCCGGGGTAGAGCTCCTGCGCACCCCACTGCGCGGCCAGCGCGTCGGCGGCGCCGATCTCGCGGCACTGGCGCACCGAGAACGCCAGCGCCTCCAGGTCGGCCTCCTCGGCCAGCGCCGCCGGGTCGATGAGCAGCTCGTCCTCGGGGGAGGGGCCGGACAGGCGCAGCTCGCCCCGGCTCTGCGGGCGCACCAGGCCGGCCATGAGGGAGAAACCCGTCGCGGGCCCCTGCATCCACGGCTCGCACATCGGCACGCTGAAGTGGATCGGCTGGGTGTCGGGGACCTCCAGGCCCGGGCGACTGCGGGCGAACAGGTGGGTCTGGGTGACCGAGGAGCCGGCGGTGGGCGGGGCGATCTCACGGCGGGTGGTGGTGAAGACGACCGGGGACAGGAAGTGGTCGTGCAGGTTCTTGCCCACCCCGGGCAGGTCCAGCACCGGGCGCACCCCCACGGCCTCCAGTTCCGCGGCCGGGCCGATCCCGCTGAGCAGCAGGATGCGGGGGGAGCCGATGGCGCCGGCCGAGAGGACGACGCGGCCGGCGTGCTGCCGGACGACCTCCCCGCCGGTCTCGTACTCCAGGCCGACGACGCGACCGCCCTCCACCAGGAGGCGGTGCACGTGCGCGCCGGTCACGACGTCGAGCCCCGCCGACCCGATCACCGGGCGCACGTACGCGGTGTAGGTGGTCAGCCGCCGCCCGTCGCGAACGGTGATCTGCTGCTGGGAGACCCCGTCCAGCTCGCCGGAGTTGTAGTCCGGGTTGAACGGGACCCCGCACTGCTGGGCCGCCTCCACGATGGAGCTCTGGATCGGCGCCAGCGGGTAACCGCCGACGACGTCGAGCGGGCCGCCCTTGCCGCGCACCTCGCTGGCACCGCCGTCGTAGTCCTCGATCGCCTTGAACACGGGCAGGACGTCGGCCCAGGACCAGCCCTCGCACCCGGCGTCGGCCCACGCGTCGTAGTCCGAGGCGTGCCCGCGCACGTAGATGGTGGCGTTCAGGGCGTGCGATCCGCCGACCACCTTGCCGCGCGGCAGGTGCAGCCGGCGGCCGGCGGCGTGGGCCTGCGGGGTCGTGTAGTAGTCCCAGTCGTCGGTGCTGTGCCACAGCTCCCCGGCGCGGCCGACGTCGTGGATCGCCGGGTTCAGGTCGTCCCCACCGGCCTCCAGCAGCAGCACGCGCTGGCCCGCGTCGACGAGGCGCCGGGTGATCACGGAACCGGCGGAGCCGGCGCCGACGACGATGGTGTCGTAGGTCGAGGTCGTTTCGCTCAAGGTCGTCTCCTTCGACGGCTGCGGCAGGTCGTGCACCTCGTGGCACTGTGCTGCGCTGCGGGTGGCCGGGTCACCGGGTCGGGGACCGTTCGTGCGCTCACGGACAAGCGCTGCACGCGCGGGGTCAAGCGCACGGCCCTGCGGCAGGGCGATCCTGGCGGCAGCCCGTCCGCGGTCCGCTCACCGGGGAGCCCGCGAGGATGCGAAGGAGCACCATGACCGCCACCGAGACCCCTGCCACCACCGCCGAGGACCTGCTCGCCCGCGTCGCCGTCCCGCAGGGGCGCGGCCGGGAGATTCGCGAACCCGCCACGGGAGCGGTCCTGGGCCACGCGCCCGTCCAGGGCGTCGAGGACCTCGACGCCGCCGTGGCCGCCGCCCGCGCCGCGCAGCCCGGCTGGGCCGCGCGCGGCCACGAGGAGCGCTCGCAGGCGCTGCTGCGCATGGCCGACCGGGTCGACGCCCTGGCCGAGCCGCTGGCGCGGCTGCTGGCCCGCGAGCAGGGCAAGCCGCTCAACGGCCCCAACGCCCGCTTCGAGGTGGGGGCCTGCTCCGCCTGGCTGCGCGCCACCGCCGCCACGGTGCTCGAGCCGCAGGTCGTCGTCGACGACGGGACCACCCGCGCGGAGCTCGTCTACCGCCCCGTGGGCGTCGTCGGCGCGATCGGCCCGTGGAACTGGCCGCTGATGATCACGATCTGGCAGGTGGCGCCGGCGCTGCGCATGGGCAACGCCGTGGTCGTCAAGCCCTCGGAGTACACCCCGCTCAGCGTCCTGGCGCTGGTCTCGCTGCTGAACGAGGAGCTCCCGGAGGGCGTGCTCACCGCCGTCTCCGGCGAGCGCGAGGTGGGTGCGCGCCTGGCCTCCCACCCGGACGTGGACAAGGTGATGTTCACCGGCTCCACCGCAACCGGCCGCAAGATCGTCGAGAGCTCCGCCGGCAACCTGGCCCGGCTCACCCTGGAGCTCGGCGGGAACGACGCCGGGATCGTCCTGCCCGACGCCGACCCCGAGGCGATCGCCGAGGGCCTGTTCTGGGGCGCGTTCATCAACACCGGCCAGACGTGCGCGGCCCTGAAGCGGCTCTACGTCCACGACTCCCTGTACGAGCGGGTCGTCGACGCCCTGGCCGAGGTGTCGCGCAGGATGCCGATGGGCCCGAGCCTGGACGAGGACAGCGTCCTGGGGCCGCTGCAGAACAAGCAGCAGTTCGACGTCGTCGCCCGGCTCGTCGAGGACGCCGAGCAGCGCGGCGGCCGGATCGTCACCGGCGGGAAGCCTGCCACCGAGCTGGGGGAGCTGTTCTTCCCGATCACCCTCGTCGCGGACCTGACCGACGGCGACCCGCTCGTGGACGAGGAGCAGTTCGGCCCCGCGCTGCCGATCATCCGCTACGGCGACGTGGAGGACGCGATCACCAGCGCCAACCGCCTCGACGTCGGCCTCGGCGCCTCGGTGTGGTCCTCGGACGCGGCGGCCGCCCGTGCCGTCGCCGAGCGCCTCCAGGCCGGCACCGTGTGGATCAACGCCCACGGCGGTGTGCACCCCATGGTGCCGTTCGGCGGCGTCAAGGGCTCCGGGTACGGGCTGGAGTTCGGGGTGGAGGGCCTGAAGTCCGTCGCGGTGCCGCAGGTCATCAGCGCCGCCTCACCCACCGTCGCCCCCACCGCCTGAGCCGGCCGCCGGGCCGCTGACCGCCCCGCGGGGCGGTCAGCGGCCTCGTGGCAGGCTGGGGGAGCGGACGGCGCCCGGCCGCCCGTGGACCGGACCGGGAGCCATGCCCAAGCTCGTCGACCACACCGTTCGCCGCCGCGAGATCATCCAGGCCACCTGGCGCTTGATCGGGCACCACGGCGCGGACGCCGCGACCATGCGGGAGATCGCCCGCGAGGCCGGGTTCGCCAACGGTGCGCTGACGCACTACTTCGCGGACAAGGAGGACCTGATCCGCTCCGCCTACGAGTACGTGTACGAGCAGACCAACGAACGCGTCGCCGCGGTCGCGCAGGGCGCCTCCGGCCTGACGGCGCTTCGGGCCTTCTGCCGGGAGGTGCTGCCCCTGGACGAGCTGAAGCTGCACGAGGCCCGTGTCGCGATCGCCGCCTGGAGCCGGGCCGTCGTCGACGAGCAGCTCGCCCAGGTGCACGGCCGGGCGATGGCGAACTGGCGCACCGCCCTCGTGGGCTGGCTGCGCGAGGCCCGGGCCGCCGGCGAGGTGACCTCCCCGGCCGAGGAGGGGGTCCTGGCCGACCAGCTCCTGGCGCAGCTCATGGGGGCGCAGATCCTGGTGCTCTCGGGAGTCGCCGCTCCCGGTGCGGACCGCCAGCTCGCCGCGCTCGAGCGCTTCCTCGCGCAGCTGTGAGCGTCCCCCGGTCACAGGCGCCCGAAACAGGCGCGTAACGAGTTCTTCCCGTCGGCGTAACCCATCGCGTACCGTTTCTTCTACGCTCGGAGACTCAACGAGGAGGTCCGTATGACGGCGACCACGCCCGCCCCCACCCTGGTTCCCGGTACCAGCAGTCCGCACCCGCTGTCCTCCCTGACCGCCGGTGAGATCGACGCCGTCCGGGAGGCGGTGTCCGGCGCCGGTCTGCTGCGTGAGACGTCCCGCTTCGTCTACGTCGGTCTCGACGAGCCGACGAAGCAGGAACTGCGCGAAGCCGCGGCGCGGGGCGAGAACCCGCCCCGGCGCGCCAGGGTGCTGCTGCACGACACCGGCAGGGTCGAGGCCAAGGACGTGCTCGTGGTCCTCACCGCGCAGGGGGAGGGTGAGGTCACGTCGGTGACCGACCTCGACGCGGCGACCGACGGCCAGCTGCCCGTCCTCGACGAGGAGTTCGAACTCGTCGAGCAGTTGCTCGCCACCGACGAGCGGTGGCTGGCGGCGCTGGCCGCCCGGGACCTCGACGTCGCCGACGTGCGCGTCGCCCCCTTGTCGGCCGGTGTTTTCGACGACATCGAGGGCGAGTCCGGCAAGCGCATCCTGCGCGGGCTGGCGTTCCGCCAGGACCACCCCGAGGACCACGCCTGGGCGCACCCGATCGACGGGCTCGTCGGCTACGTCGACGTCATCGCCCGCGAGGTGACCCAGGTCGTCGACCTCGGCGTCGTCCCCGTGCCCCAGGGTTCGGGGAACTACGACGACCCGGCGGTGCGCGGGGAGTACCGCACGAGCCAGAAGCCGATCTCGATCACCCAGCCCGAGGGACCCTCGTTCACCCTCGACGGCGACCTGCTGCAGTGGGAGAACTTCTCGGTGCGCGTGGGCTTCGACGCGCGCGAAGGCCTGGTGCTGCACCAGATCTCCTTCCACGACCGCGACCAGGGCCGCGACCGGCCGATCGTCCACCGCGCCTCCATCGCCGAGATGGTCGTGCCGTACGCGGACCCCTCCCCGGTGCGCTCGTGGCAGAACTACTTCGACACCGGCGAGTACCTGGTGGGCCGCTACGCCAACGCCCTGGAACTGGGGTGCGACTGCGTCGGCGACATCACCTACCTGGACGCCGTCATCGCCGACGAGCTCGGACACCCCCGGGTGCTGCGCAACGCGGTGTGCATCCACGAGGAGGACTACGGCATCCTCTTCAAGCACACCGACCTGTGGGCCGGCAGGGCCGCAGTGCGCCGCCAGCGCCGGCTCGTCGTGTCGTTCTTCACCACGATCGGCAACTACGACTACGGCTTCTACTGGTACCTGTACCTCGACGGCACCATCGAGTTCGAGGCCAAGGCGACCGGCATCGTCTTCACCTCCGCCCACCCGGGCGAGGGGTACCCGTACGCCTCCGAGATCGCGCCGGGTCTGGGGGCCCCGTACCACCAGCACCTGTTCAGCGCCCGCCTCGACATGGCCGTGGACGGCGACGCCAACCGGGTCGAGGAGGTCGAGGTGCGCCGCGTGCCGACCGGACCGGACAACCCGCGCGGCAACGCCTTCACCACCCGCACCACCCCGCTGCGCACGGAGTCCGAGGCGCGCCGCAAGGCCGAACCCTCCCTCGCACGCGCCTGGCACATCACGAACCCCGAGCGGCGCAACGCCCTCGGGCAGCCCGTGGCCTACGCCCTGTTCCCCGAGGGGCAGCCGACGCTGCTGGCCGCCGACGACTCCCCGATCCGCAAGCGCGCGGAGTTCGCCACCGAACACCTGTGGGTCACCCGCTACGACCCCGCGCAGCGCTACGCGGCCGGGGACTTCGTGAACCAGCACTCCGGGGGCGCTGGCCTGCCGGACTACGTCGCCCAGGACCGCGACATCGACGGGCAGGACGTCGTCGTGTGGCACACCTTCGGGCTCACGCACGTCCCGCGCCCGGAGGACTGGCCGATCATGCCGGTGGACTACACCGGTTTCAAGCTCAAGCCCGTGGGGTTCTTCGACCGCAACCCCACCTTGGACGTCCCCCCGACGGCCGGCGCGCACTGCGCCTCCTCGGCCGGCGCCCCCGCGGCGCCCTCGTGCCACGCCGGGACCAGCGGTGAGTGAGCGCGGCGCGGCACCGGAGCGGCAGCCCGGTGGCCTGCGCGGGTCCATCGGCGTGCCGGGGATCGTGTTCCTCGTCGTCGCCTCGGCGGCGCCGCTGACCGCGATCGGCGGTGCCCTGCCGGTCATGCTCGCCATCGGCAACGGCGCCGGCACCCCCACGGCCTACCTCGCCGTCGCGGTCGTGCTGCTGCTGTTCAGCGTCGGCTACGCCGCCATGAGCCGGCACGTGACCGACACCGGCGCCTTCTTCGCCTACGTCACCCGGGGCCTCGGCCGGGCACCCGGGCTGGGCGCGGCCGGGCTGGCGCTGCTGACGTACACCGCCATCCAGGCGGGCATCTACGGCCTCGCCGCCACCACCCTGCAGGGCCTGGTCGTGCAGTACGGCGGGCCCGACCTGCCGTGGTGGCTGTGGGCCGCGGTCCTCGTCGCGGTCGTCGGTCTCCTCGGCTACCGCAACATCGACCTGGGGGCGAAGGTCCTCGGCGTGCTGCTCGTCCTGGAGATCGGGATCGTGGCGGTCCTCAGCGTCGCCGTCCTCCTGCGCGGCGGACCGGAGGGAGCGTCGCTGACCTCCTTCGAGCCCGCCACCTTCACGTCGGGCTCGCCCGGCATCGCCCTGATGTTCGCGATCGCCTCCTTCATCGGTTTCGAGGCGACCGCCATCTACGGCGAGGAGGCGAGGGACCCGAAGCGCACCGTTCCGATCGCCACGTACGTGGCGGTGGTCCTCATCGGGGTCTTCTACGCCTTCGCCAGCTGGGCCGTCGTCGTCGCCGTCGGCCCCTCGCAGGTGCAGGCGGTGGCCGGTGAACACATCGCCGACCTCGTCATCGGGGTGGTCAGCGAGCAGTACCTCGGCAGCTTCGGGAACCACGTCCTGCCCGTCCTGCTCTTCACCAGCCTGTTCGCCGCTCTGCTGGCCTTCCACAACGCCGTCGCGCGGTACTGCTACGCCCTGGGCCGGGTCGGCGCCCTCCCGCACCTGCTCAGCCGCACCCACCACCGCCACCGCTCGCCGCACAACGGTTCGGTGGCCCAGACCGTCACCGCGGTCGTGGTCCTCGCGGTGTTCGCCCTGGCGGGCGCAGACCCCGTCGTCCACCTGTTCACGTGGATGTCGGGTCTGGCCACGGTGAGCGTCTTGGTGCTCATGCTGCTGGCCTGCGCCGCGGTCCTGGCGTTCTTCGCCCGCACCGGCGTGGACCGGCGCGCCTGGAACACGAAGATCGCCCCCGCCCTGGGGGGCCTGGGGCTCCTCGGCGTCCTGGTGGCCGTGCTGTCGAACTTCACCACCCTCATCGGCGGATCGACCACGCTCGCCCTGGTGCTGCTGGCGTCGGTGGTGGTGGCGTTCGGTGCGGGTGCCGCGGCCGCGGCCCGGCCGCCCCGGCCCGCGGAGGAGGGCACGGCCGCCACGACCACCCCGGTGCCGTGACGGGCCACGGCGGGGTGCTGCACCACGTCCACCTCGCCGTGGCGGTGCTCGGTGTCGTGCTGGCGCTCGTGGCGGTGGTGGCCCACCGCCACGAGCGCTGGCCGCACCTCGTGATGACCGTGGCGATGCTCCCCGGGCTGCTCGCCGGGAGCAGCAGGGCCGTCCCCTTCGCCGCCTGGCTCGCCGTCGTCCTGGGGACGTTCGCCGCCGCGTGGGCCGGCGCCGCACGCGCCCGCCGTGGCGGGCGCTCGCCCGCGACCGCGCTCGAGCTCCTCGCGATGGCGGTCCTGCTGCTGGTGCTGGGGCCCGAGGAGGGTTCCGGGAGCAGCACGACCGCCGAGGCGGCGCCGCCCTCCGGTGCTCACGTCCACTCCGTGCCCGGGGACACCGCAGCCGTCGCGCTCGTCGTGGCGGCAGCGTGGTTCGCGCTGGCCGTGCGCCGGTGCGTCCCGGGGCCCGCGGCCGTCGCCGTGGCCGGCCGCGACCCGCTCGTGCGGAGCGTGTGCAGCAGCGGCATGGCCGCCAGCATGCTCGTGATGGCGGCGATCCCCCTGGTCGCCGCCTGAACCCGGCCGGCGCCCCCGACGCGCCGAGCGGCTGCCCGGTGCGCTCACCGGCGGTGCGAGAGCCTGTCCACCCCGCCGCCCGGGAGTTGCCGCAGCGGGTGCAGCACTCCTTCGCGGTGGGCGTAGGCCGCCGCCTCCAGCCGGCTCGCGCTGCCCGTCCTGCGGCGCACGCCCTCGACGTGCGAGTGCACGGTCCGCAGGGAGACGCCCAGCACCTGAGCGATGGACGCGTTGTCCATGCCCAGGGCCAGGCACGTCAGCACGTCCACCTCGCGGCGCGTCAAACCGGCCGGCAGGGGGCCTGCGACGGCGTGCACCAGCAGCGGTACGTGCCCGCCCCTGCGGCGGTCGTCGTGGTGCAGCGGTTCGACGACGAACCGGTACCACTGCCGGCCGTCGTCCCACCAGGCGGTGAGCCGTCGCTCGCTGGAGGACCCGCACTGCTCGAGCACCCGGCGGAACCCCCGTTCGCCCAGGAAGGGCGGCAGGTCGCGCCCGGCCAGCTCCTCGACGCGACCGCCGACGACGACCGCTGCGCACGCACCGGCCGGCAGGCGGTCCGAGAGCCCTGAGGTGCTGCGCTCCCGGTGCAGCCACCCGGCCAGCACCGGCCGCAGCGCGGCGAGGACCGTCCGCTCCCGGTGCCCGAAGACCTCCTGCGTCGCCGACAGGTGCAGGAACCCCAACGTGGAACCACCGACTCCGAGGTGCACGGAAACCCCGTCCCGGAAGCCGGCGGGCTCCAGGTACCTGCGGAAGAAGGTGCCCTCGCGGAACGAGTTCCCCGGGTCCGTGGACAGCGACAAGGGGAGTTCCGCGCCCACCACGCGCGGCAGGTTCGGGTCGCGCAGGAACTCGTCCGCGGAGGCGGCGCCGACGTGACGCAGGTCCCCGTGCGTGGCGAGGAAGGACGTGAACGGCCCCTCGACCACTTGCAGGGCAGAGGCATCGCTGGGAACCAGGTGGCTGAGCAGTTCCAGCGCCCGGTCCGCCACCCCGCTGCCCCGTTCCGAAGCGGTCAGCGCGCCGATCTCGGCTGCGACAGCCAGGGCCGCGGCGTCCATGAAGCTCCTCGAACTCGCTCGGCGGTGGCGGTGACGGTACGCCCGCGGCTGTGAACTGACAAGGTTCACACGGTGCGCGGCCTGTTCTCCTCGGTATTCGTACGGATGTGCCGCACGTGAGTCGCTGGTTTCCTCGAACCCCACCCTCATCCCGGGGGCGACCGCACCGGTCGACCGGGTCCTGCCACCGCCCACAGGAGTCCTCCGTGCCCCACCTCAGTCGTCGAACTCTGATCAGTGCGAGCGCCGGCGCCACCGGGGTCGCCGTCGCAGGCTCGACGGTGCCCGCCGCGGCGGCTGCCGGTTCCGGTCCCGCCGACCTCGTCGTCGTGGGTGGGAAGGTGCTCGTGATGGACGAGCGCTGCCGCACCGCCGAAGCGGTCGCCGTGCGCGGCGGCCGGATCATCGCGGTCGGCTCGGCGCGGGACGTCAAGCGCCTGACCGGTCGCCGCACCCAGGTGCTCGACGCCACCGGGGGAACCGTCCTGCCCGGCATCAACGACTCGCACCTGCACCTGAACTCGCTGAGCCTGAACCTGCCGCCGTACTCGTACCCGGTCGACACCGCGACGATCGAGGAACTGGTCGCCGTGGTGCGCGACGCGGTGGCCGCGACCACGGACCCGGCGGCCTGGATCCGCGGGCAGGGCTGGAACGACAACCGCCTGCCGCGCCCGCCGCGCGCCTCGGACCTCGACCCCGTCTCCGGCGACCACCCCGTCGTGCTCACCGACTTCTCCTTCCACGCCACCAGCGTGAACACCGCGGCGCTGCGACTGGCCGGCATCACGCGCGACACGGTGCCGCCACCCGGCGGCGTCATCGAGAAGGACGCGGACGGTGAGCCCACCGGAGTGCTGCGCGAGGGGGCGCAGAACCTCGTGCGAGCGGTCGTCCCGCCGTTCTCAGCGCAGGAGATCGCCGAGAGCGTCGAGGCGGGCACGGCGCTGCTGCACCAGCGCGGCATCACCAGCATCACCGAGCCGGGCATCGGGCTGGACACCCTCGCCGTGTACGCCGCCGAGGCCGCCGCCGGGCGCCTCGGGGTGCGGATCACCGCGCTGCTCAGCGCCGGTCCGAACGCGGCGGGGTTGCGCTCGACGCTCGACGCCTTCTCCCCGCTCGAGGGCGTCGACGAGCAGTTGCTGCGGGTCGCCGGCGTCAAGGTGTTCGGCGACGGCATCCCCACCGCCGCCAGGACGGCCTGGCTGCACGACCCCTACCTCGACGGCACCCACGGCTCGCTCACCGTGGACGGAGCCACGATCGAGGAGCAGGTCGGCGAGCTGAACGAGATCATCGCCGTGGCGATCGCCGCGGGGATGCAGGTCGGCACGCACGCCACCGGCGACGCCACGATCGACGCGGTCGTCGCCGCCTACCTCGCCGCCACCGGCCGCGGGCGGCGCCGCAGCGACCTGCGCCACTACGTCATCCACGCCGACCTCGCGCCGGAGGCGACGCTGCGCACGATGGCGCGTCACGACATCGGCGCGAACATGAACGCGTCCATCAAGCACCTGCTGGGGGACAGCGTCGAGAGCGTCCTCGGGCCGGAGCGCACCGCCTGGCAGGCCCCCTACCGCAGCGCCCTGGACGCGGGCGTCCGCGTCTCCAGCGCCTCCGATGCGCCGGTGACGATGCCCGACTGGCTCGTCGGCGTCTTCGGAGCGGAGACCCGCGAGGGGATGTACGGCGGCGTCACCGGCCCCGAGCAGGCGATCAGCCGCCTGGAGGCGCTGACCTCCTACACCCGCACCCCCGCCTGGCAGGATCACGCCGAGGGGTGGAAGGGCACCCTGCAGCGCGGGATGGTCGCCGACCTCTGCGTGCTCGACGGCGACCTCCTCGGCGTCGACGCCCACGACCTGCCCGGGATGACCGTGGCCGCCACGGTGCTCGGCGGGGTCGTCGTGCACGACGCCTCCGCCGCCGGCGCGACGAGCGGGACCGGCGGTGCGGCGAACGCCGCCGCCGTGGCCATGAGCGGCCGGCACGGGGCGGACTGCCTGGGCGCCGGGGCCTGCTGCTGCAAGATCAGCGACCGGATCACCGGCCGCCCCTTCACCGCCTGACCCACCGCTCCTCCCACCCACCACCCCTGCCCCTCAGGAGGAACCGTGCCGCACCGCGACCGCGCGAAGCACCGCACCACCCACCCCGTGACGGGCCCGACGCGACGCCTCCTCCTCGGCGCCGCGACCGGTGCCGCAGCGGGAGCCGCGGCGCTGGCCGGCGCGGCCCCCGCGAGCGCCGGCACCGGTCGGCGCGGACGCCGCCAGGCGGACACCGTCCTGATCAACGGCCAGGTCGTCACTCTCGACGGCTGCGACACGATCGCGACGGCGCTCGCCGTGCGCGACGGCGTCGTCGTCCACGTCGGCGACGACGCGTCGGCGCGGCGGTGGGTGGGCCGGCGCACCCGGGTCGTCGACCTGCGGGGGCGCACGGCGGTGCCCGGCATCAACGACTCGCACCTGCACCTCCTGCGCACCGGCCTGGCCATGCCCCCGCGCACGATCGACGTCGGCGAGGCGGCCGGAGGCACGATCACCGCTGTCGCAGCGGCCGTCGCCGCGGCCGTCGCGCAGGCGGGACCGGGCGCGTGGATCCGGGGCAAGGGCTGGAACGAGGACCTCTTCACCGAGGGGCGCGCACCCACCCGGCAGGACCTCGATGCGGTGGCGCCCGACAACCCCGTCGTCCTCCTCGACTGGTCGAACCACCAGCTGTGGGTGAACTCCAGGGGGCTGGAGCTGGCGGGCGTGACCGCGAGCACCCCGGTGCCCGCCGGCGGGGTCGTGGTCCTCGACGGGGCCGGCCGACCGGTGTGCTGCAGGAGACGGCCATGGCCCTGGTGAACTCGCAGGTGCCGGCCTTCACCCGGGAGGAGCAGCGGGCCGCGATCGAGGACGCCGCGGCCGCCGTGTCGCGCCTGGGGATCACCAGCTGCACCGAACCGGGCATCGGGGACCTGACGCGCTCGCTGTACGCGGAGATGGCCCGGGAGGCGTCCCTGCCGCTGCGGGTCACCGCCCTGCTCAGCCGACCGGACGACACCTACCCGGTGAGCACGGACCAGGTGCGCGAGCTGCTGGCCGCCTACCGCCCGGCCGTGGACGTCGACCCGCGGCTGTTCGCCGTGCGCGGGGTGAAGCTGCGCGCGGACGGGGTGCCCATCGCCAGCCGGACCGCGTTCATGCGCGAGGAGTACGTCGGCGGGGGGCGCGGCAACCTCGTGACGGTCGGGGAGGACGCCGCCGGCAAGGTCGCCGAGCTCACCGCCATGGTCCGCCTCGTCCACGAGGCCGGCTGGCAGGTGGGCACGCACGCCACGGGCGACGCCGCGATCGACGCCGTCGCCGCCGCCTGCGCCTCGGCGCTGTCGGACGGTTCCGGGGCGCACCTGCGCCACTACGTCATCCACGGCGACTTCGCCCGGCCGGAAACCCTCGACCTGCTCGCCGAGCACGGGCTGGGCGTGAACTTCAACCCCGCGATCAAGAGCCTCATCGCGGACAGCCAGCCGGAGGTGGTCGGGCCCGAGAGGGCCGCCTACCAGGTTCCGCTGGCGACGGCGCTCGCCGCCGGTGTGGTCGTGGCGGTCTCCTCCGACTCGCCGAACGTGTCACCCGACTGGCGCCTCGGCCTGCAGGGCGCCCTGCTGCGCCGAGGAGCCTCCGGGGCCGTCTCCGGCCCCGAGCAGCGCATCGGCTTCCACGACGCCTTGCGGGCGTTCACCACCGCCGGTGCCTGGCAGGACCACGCCGAGGACTGGAAGGGCTCCTTGGAGAGGGGCAAGGTGGGCGACGTCTGCGTCCTCGGTGAACGAGTGCTCGACGACGAGGGTGCCCTGCGCGTCCCCGTGGAGCAGTTCCACGAGGTCCCCGTCGACCTCACCCTGGTGGGCGGGGACGTGGTCCACGACATCGACGAGCAGGCGACCTCCGGAGCGCAGGTGCACCGGATGTCCTGGGCGGTCGCACCGTCACCCGACGCCGTGTGCTCGAACTGCTGAACCCTCCGGGCCGGGTCCCGGCCCCCGCACCCGTGGACCCCTGGACCCTCGATCCCCGACACCCCGAGAGGAACGCCATGCGCACGACCACCCCGTCCGCGGCACCGCGATCCGGCGCCCTGCGCACCACGCTGCCGGCACGGTGCCGGTCGTGAGCGGGACCGAGCCCGCACCGTCGCCGACGCGCCCGGGGGCGGAGGGTGCCGTCCAGAACTCCGGACTGCAGCGCGACCGCCTCGGCGTCTTCGGCGTCACCTTCTTCGTCGTCGCCGCGGTGGCCCCCATGGCGGCCGTCGTCGGCGGGTCGCCCGTCGTCTTCGCCAGCATCGGTGCCGCCGCACCCGCCGTCTTCCTCCTGGCGGGCGTCCTCTTCACGGTGTTCAGCGTCGGTTACGTCACCATGAGCCGCCGCATCCGCAACGCCGGTGGGTTCGTGACCTACGTCGCCTCGGGCCTGGGCACCCGCGCCGGTGCGGCAGCGGCCGGCGTGACGGTCCTGTTCTACGTCGCCGTGCAGTGCGCGCTGTGGAGCCAGTACGGGGTCTTCGTCACCCAGCTGTTCGCCGACCGGCTCGGGTTGCCGGTGCCCCGCGTCGTCCTGCTCCTGCTGTCGCTGCTGCTGGTCACCGCCCTCACGGCGCGGGGTGTCGACATCAGCCTGAAGGTCCTCGGCGTCCTGCTGCTGCTGGAGGTCGCGACGTTCATCGTGCTGGACATCGGCATCCTGGTGCAGGGTGGCGGGCCGTCCGGCGGTTCGCTGGCCGGCTTCACCCCGGACGCGGTGCTCGCACCGGGGCTGGGGGTGGCCTTCCTGTTCTGCGTCGCGTGCTTCACCGGTTTCGAGGCGACCGTCGTCTTCTCCGAGGAAGCGCGCGACCCCCGGCGCACCATCCCGCGCGCCGCGTACCTGTCCATCGGCTTCATCGGTCTCTTCTACGCCTTCACGACGTGGTGCCTGTCGACCGCGAACGGCCTGGGGACCGTGCAGGACGACGCCGCGGCGAAGCTGGAGTCGGGCACGTTCGTCCCGGACATCGCCGGCCGCTACCTCGGGTCCCCGTTCGTGACGGTCCTGGACTTCCTGGTCGTCACCAGCTTCCTGGCGATGCTCATCGGTTTCCACAACCTCTTCGCCCGCTACGTGTTCGCCCTCGGCCGCGCCGGGGCGATCCCCACCGTCCTGGGCCGCACGAGCAGCCGCTCGCGCACCCCGGTCGCCGCCGCCCTGGCCATCGGCGCCACCGAACTGGTGGTCCTGGGCGGGTTCGAGGTCGCCCGCGCCGACCCCATCGGCACCACGTACTTCTGGCTCCTGGCGCTGGGCACGGCGTCCCTGCTCACGGTCCTGCTGGTCACCTGCATCGCCATGCTGTCCTTCCTGGCGGGCAGTCGTGCGGAGGAGGGCCTCTGGCGGACCACGGTGGCCCCGGCGCTGTCCCTGGCCGGTTTCGTCGTCGTCCTGTACCTGGCGATCACGAACTACGCGCTGCTCGGCGGCAGCGGGGCGGGGGCGTGGCTGCTGCTCGGCATCCCGCTGCTGGCGGTGCTGGGGTGGTGGCGAGCCACGGCGCGCCGCGACCTCGACTTCGCGGCGAACCTGTCGTGAACGTCGTCGTCACGGGAGCGGGCACCGGCATCGGGGCGGCGGTCACCGCTGCGCTGCGGGCTCGCGGTGAGCAGGTGCTCGCCTGCGGGCGCCGGCCCGGACCCCTGCAGGAGGTGGCCGAGCGGACGGGGGCACTGCCCCTGGCCGTCGACGTCGCCACCCCCGAGGGCGCCGACGCGGCCGTCGCCACCGCGGTGGAGGCGTTCGGGGCGCTGGACGGCCTGGTCCTCAACGCCGGGATCGTCCGGGCCGGGACCGTCGGCACCCTGTCCGTGCAGGACTGGGAGGAGACGCTGCGCATCAACCTCACCGCACCCTTCCTGCTCGTGCGGGCCGCGCTCGAGCACCTGGTGCGCGCCGGCGGTTCGGTGGTGACGGTGGGTTCGGTGGCCGGTCTGCGCGCCTCGCCCGCCTACGCCGCCTACGGCGCCTCGAAGGCGGGTCTGCACATGCTGACCCGGAACCTCGCCGTGGACCTGGGCCCGCGCGGGGTCCGGGTGAACTGCGTAGCGCCGGGCTGGGTCCGCACCGAGATGGGTGACGCGGAGATGGCCGAGTTCGGCGAGCCCCTGGGCCTGGACCTCGACCAGTCCTACGCGCGCGTCACCGCGGCCGTCCCGCAGCGCCGGGCCGCGACGCCGGGGGAGGTGGCCGGCGTCATCGCCTGGTTGCTGACGCCGGCGGCCTCCTACGTGCACGGAGCGGTGGTTCCCGTCGACGGCGGCACCAGCGTGGTGGACGCCGGCAGCCTGGCGTTCCTGCCGGCCGACTGACGCGCCGCCCGGGGCCCCGTGGGTGGAGGAGGACGTGCGCACCGGTTCGCTCGGCGCGCCACGAACGCGCCTCCGAGCTCGCGGGTGCTCGCGTGCTGCACGTCTACGGCCCCGAGAACGCCTACGAGCACCTCCACCTCACGGACAGCGCCTACACCTGGCACTGCCTGGCGGGGGCCGAGCGCGGGCTGGCCGACACCGATCGCGACCGGGTGTGGAAGCTGCGCGAGGACGCCCACCTCTTCGCGTGACAGGAGAAGGTCGTGCCCTGCGACGGCGTCGCGGCCGTCAACTTCCGCCGCGGGCACTCGACCGGCCGCATCCGGGGGTTGGACACCGCGACGGGGCGCAGGAACTCGATCGCCACGGGAGCCCGCGAGGCCGTGCTGTCCCGCACCGTCCACGACCCGGCCGCCTGAGCCTGAGCGGCGCCGCGGGCATCGGTGCGACCGTGGTGCGCGCCGTCGCTCCTGGACGGCTCCCGCCGGCCCGCTGCGGGGTGGGGCCGGGGCCGCCGGTCGGGTGACACGGCGTCAAGCCGCCGCCCGGGCGTGACGACGCCGGGTCGTGACCTCTCGCCGTGCCCGATGGAGCGCCCGATCGACCTGGGCGCTCCTCGTCGGCGCGCTCGCCGCAGCCGCGCTGGTGCTGGCCGTGCCCGCCTGGCGCGGGCCGGCGGTGCTGGTGGTCGCGCCCGTCGCGGTGGCGCTGGTCGTGCTCGGCGTCGCGCTGCACCGCCCCCGCGGCGCGGCCTGGTGGCTGGTGGCGCTGATGCTGGCCCTGTGGGGGGCCGTGCCCTGGCTCGCGCAGACCACCGGCCGGGTCGACGGCCCGCCGACGGCCCTGGTGTGGGCCGGTCAGGCGGTCGCGGCGGGGATCGTGCTGCACGTGGCCCGTGGGCGGGAGGGGGGCCGGGAACCCTCGCCCGGCGGCAGGCTGGACCTCGTCGTCATCGCCGCCGTCGTGGCGCTGGTGGGCGCCCAGCTGGTGGCCGTGGCGCTGGCCGGCCACGGGGACGCGACCGGCGTGGCGGTGGCCGGCGTCGACGTGGTCCTGCTGGGGGTGCTGCTGCGCTTCGCCGTCTCGCGCCGCGCCCTGCCGGTCAGCTCCTGGCTGCTGCTCTCCGCCGGCCTGCTCACCGTCGTCTACGACCTGAGCTGCTCCCTGCACGGGCGGCGCACCGCCCTGCCGGGGGAGGCGGTGCAGGGCCTGGGGGTGCTGGCCCTGCTGCTCTACGGGCTCGCCGCGCTGCACCCGTCCATGACGGTGGCCTTCGCCGCCGAGACGTTCACGCGCCGGCGACGCCCCTCCGCGGCTCTGCTGGGGCTGCTGCCGCTGGTCGCCGTGCCCGCCGCGCTGTGGTGGGTGGCGCGATCCGCCGGCGCACCGGGCCTGCCGGGCTGGACGGTCCCGGTGACCGGGGCGCTGGTGGCGGCGCTGTGCCTGTTGCGGGCCGCCGCGGCGCTGCGCGCCAGCGAGCACCTGGCCGAGCACGACCCGCTGACCGACCTGGCGAACCGGCGCGGGCTGGCCCGCGCGCACGCCGAGCCGCCCGGTCCCGGTGGCCGCAGCCTGCTGCTGCTGGACCTGGACGACTTCAAGCAGGTCAACGACACCCACGGGCACGACGTCGGCGACGCCCTGCTGCTGCAGGTGCGCGACCGGCTCGTGGGCGCCGTCCGCGAGGTCTGCGCGGGGACCGGGGTGGTCGCCCGCCTGGGCGGGGACGAGTTCGTCGTCCTGGCCCCCGCCGCGTGCGCCGGCGAGGTGGCCGGGCGCGTGCTGCGCGCGCTGGAGGCCCCGGTCGTGGTGCGCGGTCTGGTGCTGCGCGCGGGGGCCAGCGTCGGCGTCGCGCGCGAGGACGCCGCGGCGCCGGTGCCGCTGGTCGAGCTGCTGACCCGCGCCGACGTCGCGATGTACGCCGCGAAGTCCGCCGGTGGCGGCCGGGCGGTGGACTTCCACCCCGCCATGCGCGAGGAGGTCGCCCGTCGCTACACCCTCAGCGGTCAGGTCCGCCGGCTGCTGGCCGGCCGGGCCCCCGACGTCGGGCACCTGGAGGTGCACCACCAGCCGCTCGTGGAGCTGGCGTCCGGCCGGGTGGTGGGTGCGGAGGCGCTGGTGCGCTGGCGGCACCCCCAGCACGGCCTGCTGGCCCCCGACGCGTTCCTCGCCCTGGTCAGCACCAACGACCTGGACGCCGAGCTGGACGCCGTGGTGCTGCAGGAGGTGGTGGACCAGCTCTCCCGCTGGCGCGACCAGGGCCGGCGCGAGCTGCCGGTGGCCGTGAACCTCACGCGCGCCAGCTTGGACGACCCCGACCTGGCCGATCGCGTCCTGACCCTGCTGGCCGACGCGGGCGTGCCGACGTCCCAGCTGCACCTGGAGATCACCGAGCACCAGCAGCTGGCCGTCGAGAGCCCGGCCGCCGCGTCGCTGGCGGACCTGCGCGCCGCCGGTGTCGAGGTCCACCTCGACGACTACGGCACCGGGTACACGTCGCTGGACTACCTGCGCCGCTTCCCGGTGCAGGTGCTCAAGCTGGACCGCTCGGTGGTCGGCGCGGTGGCCGACGGCGACGCCCAGCTGGTCGCCGGGGTGCAGGCCATGGCCGCCGCGCTGGACCTGCAGGTCGTGGCCGAGGGGGTGGAGACGCCGCAGCAGCGCGCGCGCCTCATCGAGCTCGGCGTGCGGTACGGGCAGGGGTACCTGTTCTCGCGCCCGCTGTCCGCCCGCGACTACGCGGACCGCGTGCTCGGGCCGGCCCGCTCCCACGGCCCGCACCCGCAGCGCACCGCTGCGCCCGGGGTCGTCGCGGCCCCCTGAGCGCTGCGGGGGCGGGCCGGGGACCGGCCCACCCCGGTGGGATCAGCGCTTCAGGCTGCTCAGCAGACCCTGGGCGACCTGCCCGGCCTTCTGCTGCTCGCCCTGCTGGGCCCCCATGACCAGCAGCACGCCGGTCAGGGCGGGGATGCTCCACTGCAGCACCTTCAGCCGGCGCTGCGCGCCCGCGACGTCCTCGGGGGTGCCCTGCTCGGGGTCGACGCCGGAGGCGGCCGGGGCGTGGGAGTCCTTGCCCAGCTTGGCGCCCTGCAGACCGGAGTAGGCGGTCACGCCCATCGCGACCAGCGTCAGCCCCGCCTTGAGGGCGGTGTTGCCGCGGGTGCCGGACTGCCCCACGACCCGGCCGCGGTTGCCCAGGATGAGCCCGACGCCGCCGATGCTGTGCACGGCCAGGGCGGCGGCGTTGACCGGGGCCCAGCGCGCCCAGCCGGCGGTGGCGACGTGGGTGCGGTCGCGGGGGTCGGAGACGGCGGCCGAGGCGCCGTTGAGGCCGACGGCCCCGAACAGCGAACCACCGAACCAGGCCGCCAGGCCGATGTCGTGCATGGAACGGATCACGGTCTGACGCTCGGACACGGGAGCACCTCTCTGGACGTCGGTCCCGCTCCCGCGGGTGCGGGTCGGGCGGGGTGAGGGGCCAGGTTCCCGCAGGGAGCGCGTTCGCGCCCGCTGGGACCGGGCGGGGGTGCTGGAGCGCGCTCGCCGGGGCGGGCGCTGCGGCGGATGGGCGACGTGGGGGCGCCGGTGTTCCCAGGAGCCCGTCGCGTGGAGGACACTCGGAGCATGTCCCCTCGTGCGAGTGCGGCCCGGCGTCACCTCCCGACCAGCCCGTTCCAGCCCGCAGCCCCCCGGACCCCGACGGAGTTCGCCGTCGACGACCGCGTGACCCACGACCGCCACGGTCTCGGCACCGTCGTGGCGATCGGTGCCGACGAGCAGGTCACCGTCCGCTTCTCCTCCGGTGAGGTCCGCCTGGTGAACGGGGCCAAGCTGGACAAGCTCTGAGCGCGTTCCCCCCGCCGCGGGGCCGCGCTCGCCGGGCTGCCCGGCCCGTAACATCCACTCAGTGACGAATGAGTTACCGAGTGTGAGTGGAGTGGGTGCTCCACCGCCCCACCCCGCACCCGAGGCTCACCCCGCAGCGCCCCGGGACGGCCGCGACACGCGGGTGGCCATCGACGCCTCCCTGCTGCCGGCGATCTTCGACGGCCCGGCCGTGGCCGTCATCGCCCTGGACCGCGACGGTCTCATCACCGCCCTGACGCCCGGGGCCGAGCTGCTGCTGGGCTACTCCGAGAGCGAGCTGCTCGGCGAACCCCTGCACGAGCGGCTGCACCACCAGCACCTCGACGGCAGCCCCCTCGCCCGCGGGGACTGCCCCGTCGTCGCCGCGCTGAGGGCCGCCCGCCCCGCCGCGGGCCACGGCGCCGTCCTCGCCCGCGCCGACGGCACCCTGCTGGTGGCCTCCTGGGCCTTCGCCCCCGTGGTCCTGGCCCGCACCCTCACCGGCGGCGTCCTGACCCTGCACGACGTCAGCGCCCAGCGCGACGACGCGTCCCGGCACGGCCGCCGCCTCGCCCTGGCCGAAGCGGCCAACCTGCGCCTCACCCTGCTGGCCGACGTCTCCCAGCTGCTGTCCGAGGGTCCCGCGGACCTGGACCGCGCCCTGGACGGGCTCGCGCGGCGCGTGGTCCCGGCGCTCGCGGACTGGGTGGCGGTCGACCTGCTGGAGGCCGACGGCGCCCGGGCCCGGCGGGTGGCGCTGGTGCACCGCGACCCGGCCGTGGAGGCCGGCGCCCTGGCCGGGCTGGGGCCGCTGCCGCCCCTGGACCCGGGCATGCGCAGCCCGCTGGTGCAGGTCCTGCACGGTGCCCCCCTGCAGCACGTGGCCGACCTGTCCACCGTGGACGACGAGGGCGACGAGTCGTGGGCGCAGCGGAGGTCGCACCTGCGCGAGCTGGGCGCCAGCGCGGCGATCGTCGCCCCGCTGCGGGCGCGCGGGCGCACCCTGGGTGCCCTCACCCTGGTGCGCACCCTCCCGGCCCGGCCCTTCCGGGACGAGGACGTCGCGTTCGTGGCCGACCTCGCCGCCCGTGCGGCCGCCACGGTCGACACCGCCCGGCTGCTGCAGCAGGAGCAGCACCGGGCCGAGCAGATGCAGCGGGCCCTGCTGCCCCAGCTGCCCGAGCGGATCGGCGGGCTGCGGCTGGCGGGTCTGTACCAGCCCGCCAGCGACCTCGCCCAGGTCGGCGGCGACTGGTACGACGCGTTCGAGCTGCCCGACGGCAGCGCCGCCCTGGTCCTCGGCGACGTCGCCGGGCACGACCTGCACGCGGCCACGCGGATGGGGGCGATCCGGCACAAGCTGCGCGCGATCGCCGCCGACCGCGTCGCCCGGCCCGCGGAGGTCCTCACCCGGCTGGACCGGGTGCTGCAGCGCTTCGCACCCAGCGACGTCGCCACCCTCCTGCACGCCCGGCTGCGGTGCGAGGGCGCCGGCTGGCAGGCGCAGTGGTCCAGCGCCGGGCACCCCCCGCCGCTGCTGCTCGTGCCCGGTGCCGGGCCCCGGTTCCTGGAGGCCGAGGCGGACCTGCCCCTGGGCGTGGCGGACCTGCCGCGGCACGACGCGCACGCGTCCCTGCCGGCCGGTGCGACCGTCGTCTTCTACAGCGACGGGCTCGTCGAGCACCCCGGCGAGTCCCTCACGGACGGCCTGCAGCGCCTGCTGCGTGCCGGGGCCGGCCTGGAGCGCGCCCCCCTGCCGCACCTGTGCCGGGAACTGCTGGACCGCCTGCACCCCGCCGGCAGCGACGACATCGCCGTCCTGGCGGTGCACCTGGGCCCGGTGGCCGCGCCGGCGCAGGGACGGGCGGGCGAGGACGGCGAGGCGCTGCCGCAGGTGCACCTCCTCGACCTGCCGCTGCGCCGCCGCCAGGAGTTCACCCAGTACACCGAGGGGCTCCTGCGGGAACTGGCGCTGCTGCGGTTCGGTGCCCGCCACCCCTCCGCCACGGCGCTGCCGCAGCGGCTGCTGGACCTGGCGGCGGAGCTGCAGAACACGTACGCGCACCTGCTGGCCGACCCCACGGCCGTCATGGACGCCGCGTCGGCCGCCGGGCGGGAGTCCTGCGACGTCACCTACCGGGTGCCCGCCGAGGCCGGTCCCTTCGCCGTGCGCTTGCTGGCCGCGCTGGAGGAGGCCGACGACTTCTGCCGCGCCGAGGAGCACCTGCTCACCCTGCCCGCGGCGCCGGAGGTCGCGGCGTACCGCCGGTGGGTCTTCGGCGAGTTCGAGCGGCAGCTGGCCGGCGCCGCACCCCGGCCCTGGCGGGGGCCGGAACCGCAGCACCCGCCCGGTCCGCCGCTGCCGCCGGGGGGACCCGGTACCCGCCCGGAGCCGGACGGGGAGGTGCGGTGGCGCAGCGCGGGCGAGCCCCTGCGCCTGGACCCCCACCCCGGCGCGGTCTCCGCGGCCCGCCGGCACGTGCGCCGCACCCTGCGCGAGACCGGGGCCGGTGAGCTGGAGGAGACCGCCGAGCTCGGCGTCTCCGAACTCGTCACCAACGCCGTGCTGCACGCCCGCACCGCCGTCACCGTCACCGTGCGCCTCGCGCCGGGCGGGCAGGTGCGCATCGAGGTCGCCGACTCCTCCGAGGCCCACGTCCAGCAGCGCCGGTTCGGCCCGGCGGCCGCGACGGGGCGCGGGTTGCGGCTGGTGGAGTCGATCTCCTCGGCGTGGGGTGTCGAACCCCTGCCGCCGGGACGGGGACCGGGCAAGGTGGTGTGGTTCCAGCCTGCGCCGGACGCCGCGGGGCCGGAGCTCCGTGCCGAGGACTGGGCGGCCGAGCTGGAGGGCCTGCTGTGACGGTCCGACCGTCGGCCCCCGCGCGCGGACGTCAGGCCGTGAACGTCCAGTGCCACGACTCGCGGGGCACGTTCTCGCTGAAGCCGAACTCCTCCGCGTGCGCGCGCATCCACGTCAGCGCCTCGCCGTCCAGGTCGAGGTCGAGGCTCAGCCCCCAGCCGTGCTCGCTGGTGCCGGGTTTCGCCGCCAGACCGCCCTGGGAGTACAGCCCCTTGCGCCGGGCCACGTCGACCTGCTGCTCGTAGGAGCGGTACGAGTCGGTGACCTTGATCGTGACGCCGTCGCGGGCGGCGGCCGCGCGCAGCTGCTGGTAGGCCTGGGCGGCCGGCGCCCACATCGTGTGCGAACCCTGCCCGATGCTGCTCAGCGCGCTCGCGGGGATCTTGCCGTTGCCGTAGCCCACGAGGTCCAGCGGCACCCCGTCGGCGTTGCGCGCCCGGCTGGTCCCCGCGACGCCCCCGGCGCTCACGCCCGACGCGGTGCCGGACGCGGAGCCCGTCGCGGTGGTGAGGTTCTGCGACAGCAGCGACGCGAAGGAGGTGCCCGTCGCGCCGCTGGACGCGGTGGCGCCGGTGCCGGTCGTCACCGCCCGGGCGGGGGGAGCGGGGGGCTGCAGGGCCCGGATGCGGGCCTCGATGTCCGCGATGCGCGACACGACGCCGCTGATGCCGTCCACCTCGAACCTCCTGCCGTCGACGAACTCCGTCACGGGTTCCTCGGCCGCGGTGGAGTCCGACTTGAGCGCCGCCGGCACCGGGGCCGGCCCGGGTGGACGGCCGCTGGAGCGCGACCGGTCCTGGCAGGCGCGAGGATCTCCACGTGAACACGACACCGACCACGAGGGCGCTGGTGCTGGTGGGCCGCGGCCGCTACCAGGACCGCTGGCACGACGACGCGGCCACCGGGCACCGCGTCGCCGGGGAACTGGCCGCGGCCGGCCTCGAACCGCAGGTGCGCGGCACGGCCCCTGCCGCGCTCGACGACGCCGACGGGCTCGCCCTGCTCGTCGTCGTCGCCGGCACCGGGCGGAGCGACCCGCACTGGGACGGCGACGACGCGGCGTGGGCGCCGTTCCACGCGCGCCTGGCCTCGCTCGTCGCCGAGGACGGTGTGCCCCTGCTGGCTCTGCACCAGGCCGCGAACACGTTCACGGACGCCCCCGGCTGGGCGGACCTGATCGGCGGGCGGTGGGTCCCCGGCCTGTCGATGCACCCGCCCATCGGGCCGGCGCTCTTCCGCCCCGTCCCCGGGGAGGAGCACCCGGTCGTGGCGGGGCTGGGCCGGGTGGAGGCGTTCGACGAGCGCTACTGCCTGCTGCAGCGCGCGGAGGGTTCGCGGGTCCTGCTCACCACCGAGCACGAGGGCGTCGAGCACCCGGTGGTGTGGCAGGCCCCGGGCCCGGGCCGGGTGCTGTACGACGGGCTCGGCCACGGCACCCGCTCCTACGACAGCCCGTCCAGGCGGGAGCTGCTGCAGCGGGAGGTGACCTGGCTGCGCGGCGGGCGCCGGGCGTGAGGCGCGCGGCAGGGCGGCTGGAAACACCAGGGGGGTCTCGCGCGTTGCACCGTCACCGGACGACGTCGTCACCAGGGAGACCACCCGTGCGCACCACCGCGACCACGCTGACCTTCGCCGCCCTCATCGGGGCGCTGGCCGCCGCCGGCGGTTCGCCACCGGGCCCCGTCGAACGCAGCCGGGTCACCGGTGAGGTCCAGCAGCAGTCGCAGGACGTCCTCCCCGAGGCCGGCGGCGCAGACCCGCGCTGACCCCTCCGGCGAGCCGCGAGCGCCCCCGTCGGGGGATGCTGCGACCCACCGCGTACTGCGTCGGGTGCAGGTGAGGACCGTGCTGGAGGAGGACGCGGCGGTGCCCCTCGGCGGGCCAGGCTGGAGCCGTGCGCACCGCCACCCCCGTCGCCCCGACGCGGACGTTGCCCCGGTTCGTGGCTGCCGGCCTGACCGGCAACCTCGCCCACGCGGTGGTGTTCCTGCTGCTGCAGGCCTGGACGCCGATCCCCGTGGCCGCGGTGAACGTGTCCGCCACGGTGTTCTCCACCCTGGTGGCCAATGAGATGCACCGCCGGTTCACCTTCCCGGGCGGTGCGGGCACGCCGTGGTTCCGCGGGCACGGCGTGGGCGGCGCGGCGGCCGTGCTCGGCGTGGTGCTGAGCACCGCGGCGCTCGCCGTGTGGCACCACCTGCTGCCGGGCGCGAGCGCGCTGAGCGGTCTGCTCCTCATCCACGCCGTGACCGGGCTGGTGGGTCTGGCCAACTTCCTCGCGCTGTGCACGGTGCTGCGTCCCCGGGCCGCCGGGTCGCTGGGCGGGGGTGCCGCCGGGCAGTGAGCTCCGCTCGGTTCAAGCGCCGGTGTCCAGCGGATCGGTCACCGAGTCCAGGAACGCCTCCGTCGGGTCCGCACCGCCCTCGCCGCGGCCGCGGCGCAGCTGCGCGCGCCGGGTGGCGAGGTCCCGCCAGATCGAGGACGTGGCGCTGCCGGTGGTGACGGCGGTCATCGTGCTTCCTCTCACGGGCCGCCCCTCGGCCCCGAGGAGTGCATCGGGGCCGGGGACGGCCTGCTCGAGCGGAACCGCTGAGGACTCACCGGATCCACAGGTTCCTGGGCTGTTGCACAGGAACCCGCTCAGGCGCCGCCCGGTGCACCCCCGTCGAAGCGGCCGATGTCGCGCACGGCGCCCTTGTCGGCCGACAGCGCCAGCGCCGCGTACGCCTTCAGGGCCGTGGAGACCTTGCGGGGGCGGACGGCGGCCGGGCGGTAGCCCCGGCCCGCCTCGAGGGCGGTGCGCCGCTGCTCGAGCACCTCGTCGGGCACGTCCAGTCGCAGCACGCGGTTCGGGATGTCGATGACGACGGTGTCGCCGTCCTCGACGAGGGCGATGGTGCCGCCGGCGGCCGCCTCGGGGGAGACGTGCCCGATGGACAGCCCCGACGTGCCGCCGGAGAAGCGGCCGTCGGTGACCAGCGCGCACACCTTCCCCAGTCCGCGGCCCTTCAGGTACGAGGTGGGGTAGAGCATCTCCTGCATGCCCGGCCCGCCGCGGGGCCCCTCGTAGCGGATGACGACCACGTCGCCGGCGCTGATGCGCCCGGACAGGATCGCCTCGACCGCGTCCTCCTGGGACTCCACCACCACGGCCGGCCCGGAGAACGTCCAGATCGACTCGTCGACGCCGGCGGTCTTCACGACGGCGCCGTCGGGGGAGAGGTTGCCGCGCAGCACGGCCAGGCCGCCGTCGGCGGAGTGGGCGTGCGCGACGTCGCGGATGCAGCCGCCCTCGGCGTCGGTGTCCAGGCTCTCCCACCGCTCCGACTGCGAGAACGCCTTCGACGAGCGCACGCAGCCGGGCGCGGCGTGGAACAGCTCCACCGCCTCGGGGGACGGGGAACCCCCGCGCACGTCCCAGTCCTTCAGCCACTCCGCCACCGAGGCGGAGTGCACCGTGGTGACGTCGTGGTCCAGCAGCCCGGCGCGGTCCAACTCGCCGAGGATGGCCGGGATGCCGCCGGCGCGGTGCACGTCCTCCATGAGGTAGGTGCCGTTGGGGGCCACCTTCGTCAGGCACGGCACGGCGCGCGAGCGCTGCTCGATGTCGGCCAGCGTGTAGTCCAGCCCGGCCTCCTGCGCGGCGGCCAGCAGGTGCAGGATCGTGTTGGTGGAGCCCCCCATCGCGATGTCCAGGGACATCGCGTTGTCGAACGCCGCGCGGGAGGCGACGTTGCGGGGCAGCACGGTGGCGTCGTCCTGCTCGTACCAGCGCTTCGCGATCTCCACGACCGTGCGCCCGGCGTCCTCGTACAGCTTCCGGCGCGCGGTGTGGGTGGCCAGCACCGAGCCGTTGCCGGGCAGCGCCAGGCCGAGGGCCTCGGTGAGGCAGTTCATCGAGTTCGCGGTGAACATCCCCGAGCACGACCCGCAGGTGGGGCAGGCCGCCTCCTCGATGCGGGAGATGTCGGCGTCGGAGACCTCGGTGTTCACGGCGTCCGCGATGGCGGAGACGAGGTTCAGGCGGCTGCGCACGGTGCCGTCCACGAGGACCGCGGTGCCGCCCTCCATGGGGCCGCCGGAGACGAACACGGTGGGGATGTCCAGGCGCAGCGCGGCCATGAGCATGCCGGGGGTGATCTTGTCGCAGTTGCTGATGCAGATCAGCGCGTCGGCGCGGTGCGCCTCGACCATGTACTCCACCGAGTCCGCGATCAGGTCGCGGCTGGGCAGGGAGTAGAGCATCCCGTCGTGACCCATCGCGATGCCGTCGTCGACGGCGATCGTGTTGAACTCGCGCGCCACGCCGCCGGCGGCGTGGATCGCCTCGGACACGATGCGGCCCACCGGCTGCAGGTGGGTGTGACCCGGGACGAACTCGGTGAAGCTGTTGGCGACGGCGATGATCGGCTTGCCGAAGTCCTCGCGCGCCACGCCGGCGGCGCGCAGCAGTGCGCGGGCGCCGGCCATGTTCCTGCCGTGCGTGACGGTCCGGGACCTCAGAGGGGGCATGGCACCAGTGTGCGGCACCCGCCCGGGTGCCGGGAGACGGCGCCGGTGCTGGTAGTGGCGCTACTAGGATGCCCGGGTGAGCAGCGAGACCCGCCGGCGCGAGCTGGGCGCGCTGCTCCGCAGCCGCCGCGACCAGCTCACCGCCGCCGAGCTGGGCCTGCCGGCCGGGACGCGCCGGCGCAGCCCGGGTCTGCGCCGCGAGGAGGTCGCCGCCCTGTCGGGCGTGTCGGTGACCTGGTACACGTGGCTGGAGCAGGGCCGCGACACCCACCCCTCGCGGCAGGTGCTGGACGCCCTGGCGCGCACCCTGCGCCTGTCGGACGCCGAGCACGCCTACGCGCTGTCCCTGGCCGGCCACCCCGCTCCCCGGCCGCCGTCCACCGCCGCGCCGCGCACCGCGCCGGCGAACGTGCAGCGGCTGCTGGACGCGCAGGTGGGCCTGCCCGCCTTCGCGATCACCTCCGACTGGCAGATCGTCGGGTGGAACGAGGCCTACGCGGTGCTGTACCCCGGCATCGCCGAGGTGGCCGAGGAGGACCGCAACCTGCTGTGGCTGGTGTTCACCGACCCGTCCGTGCGGCGGTTGCTGCCGCGCTGGGAGGAGGACAGCCGCCGCTTCCTGGCCGAGTTCCGCGCCGAGGCCGGCCCGCTGCTGGGGGAGCCGGCCGTCGCCGCGCTCGTGCAGCGGCTGCGCGCCGCCAGCGCGCACTTCGAGGCCGGCTGGACCGACCACGACGTGCGCGGGTTCACCTCCCGCGAGCGCCTGTTCCACCACCCGGACGCCGGTGACCTGCGCCTGGAGCACCACCAGCTCACCCCGGCCGACCACCCGGACCTGCAGGTCGTGATCTACACGCCGGTGCGCGAAGGCGGCGTCGGCTAGGGCCTGTCCTGCGGATCAACGTAGGTGGATCATGATGCAGGCGATGATGACTTCGCTGCGGAAGTACGCGGCTCGCTTGGCGTAGCGGGTGGCGAAGGCACGGAACTGCTTCAAGCGGTTGATGCAGCGCTCGACGACATTGCGCTGGCGGTAGATGTCCGCATCGAAAGCCGGTGGCCTGCCGCCGGCTGAGCCCTTGGCCTTGCGGCGGGCGATCTGGTCGCTCTTCTCCGGGATGGTGGCCTTGATGCACCTGCGGCGCAGCGCTTTCCGGGTGGGGCGGTGGGCGTACGCCTTGTCGGCGACCACCCGCTCGACCCGGAGCCTGCGCCCCTGCACCGACAGTTCACTCAAGGCGTCCAGCAGGGGCAGCAGTTGCGGGTTGTCGCCTGCCTGGCCCGGGGTGAGAACGACCGCGAGCGGGCGGCCGAAGGCATCGACAGCCAGGTGCAGCTTGCTGGTCAGCCCTCCACGGGAGCGCCCGAGGCATTCGCCGTCGATGGCGAGGTCTTCGATCCAGGGCGCGCAGCCCCCTTTTTCCGGGCCCCAGCGGAGTGCTGGTGGGCCCGGACGTGGGTGGAGTCGATGCTGACCACGACCGCGGTGGCCTCATCGAGACTGCCGATGGAGTCGTCCTTGACCACGACCTCGGCCAGGATCCGCTCCCAGGTGCCGTCCGCGGTCCACTTGCGCAGTCGCTCATGGGCTGTCTTCCAGGGCCCGTAGCGCTCGGGCAGGTCCCGCCAGGGGGCCCCGGTCCGCAACTTCCACAAGATCCCGTTCACGACCTGACGGTGATCACGCCAGCGCCCACCACGCTGCACCATCGGCGGCAGCAACGGCTCGATCTGCGCCCATGCCTTGTCGGTGACTTCACCACGACCGACCCCACCCACGACGCCATGACGACCCACCTACAAGATCCACAGGACACGCCCTAGTACTGCAACGGCACTTGTGGTGAGGTGTGTCCGCGTCGTCGGTAGTGGCAGGTGCGGGCTTGGTGCTGGCGTCGGCGGCGCCAGTGTGACCAGTTCCAGACGTGCTCGGCGGCGTGCTGGACGGTGAGAGCCAGCTTGACGAGAAGGCGGCGGACCTCCGGTAGCGTGAAGGCAATCATGCCATGACTGCCGGGATCGGCGCCCCCTTTTCGGTCTCTTCGAGGGTGGTTTCGTCGAGGGCAGCGCGGGTGACGGCCAGCCAGGCCAGGGTGAGCATCGAGAGGGTGATGTGGGCGTACCAAGCCCGATAGTCACGGACCTGGTAGTGGTCCAGTCCGGCTTCGCTCTTGGCCTGCTGGAAGCATTCCTCGACGTGCCAGCGGGTGCCGGCGACGCGGGCGAGGTCGGCCAGGGAACTGGTGCGGGGTCCGCAGCAGACGTAGTACGCCAACTCCCCGGTGTTGGTGGAGCGCCTGGCCAGCAGCCAGTGCCCGCGCCCGTGCTGCCAGGCGATGCGGATCGGGACTCGGGCCCAGTCGTAGATCCGTTCGCCGTGGGCGCCAGGGCCAGCGGAGTAGCGCCGCCACGCCTGGGCGGGCAGTGCGGCGATGAGCTCGGCGGCGCGGGCCTGGCGGGCATCGGTGGTGATGAGTGTGTCGTTACTCTTGCAGGCCAGCACGTGTGTGGCGTCCCGGTCTTCCAGCCAAACCCGAAAGTAGGCCGCCTGGCCGTAGGCCTCATCGGCGGTGACCCAGGCGAACGCAACCCCGGCGTCGAAGGCCCGGACGAGCATGGCGATGGCCTGCTGCGGCTTGGTGGCGAACTCCACTTCGTCACCGATTCCCGCCTTGCGGCAGCGGTCACGATCCTCGGTCCACGACTGCGGCAGGTAGAGCTCCCGGTCGATCAACGCGTGCCCGCGAGGCGCGGCGTAGGCCAGGAACGTGCCGATCTGGCTGGGGGTACCCCCTCTGGGGGATTCTCGATGCGCCCGGCGGTGCCGGAGTACTGCCGCTGTACCCCGGCGGAGCGGGTGCCCTTCTTCAAGAACCCGGTCTCGTCCACGATCAGCACCCCCTCGGGTGAGCCGAGGTGCTCCACGACGTAGTCACGCACGTCGTCACGTACCCCATCGACGTCCCAGTCCGCCCGCCGCAGCAGGCGCTGCATCCCGTCTGGGGACACCTCCCCGGCCTGCTCGGCCAGCGTCCAGCCGTTCTTGCGCTCCAGCCCCGCGGCCAGACCTGTCACGTAGTCACGCACCCGCGCCCGCGGCTCTGCCCGCGCGAACCGAGGCGCGATCCGCGCGTGCACCCGATCAAGCTCCGCCAGAGCCCCGTCCACCACCACAGGATGCATCATCTACCACAAGTGCCGTTGCAGTACTAGCCGCTCGGCCCTTCAGCCCGGGCGGTCGCCGGTGCCCAGCTCCGCGACCAGCCCGCGGGCGACCAGGTCGTCCACCAGGCTGGCGACGGTGCCGTTCACCAGGCCGGTCGCGGCGCGGATGTCGCTGCGCGCGCACGGCGCGTGCGCGTCGAGGGTGCGCAGCACCGGCGACGGGTTGCGGCGACGCACGTCGCCGAGGTCGGTGGGGCCGGGCACGCGGGCATCCTCCGCGGCATTCGGGTGAGGGGTCAACCGCAGTTGAGTCAGGGATCGGTCTGATCCGGCTGCGTCTCGTGCGCGCCGGGCGCCCCTGACCGCTCGGGCCCCCAGCACCCCTGGGCGACCCCGACGCACCGCCCGGCTTCGACGAGGAGGCTCCCGTGGCCAGGAATCCCGGTTCACCGCTCCTCGAGCTCGTCCTGCCGTCCGCTTCACTGCTGCTGTCCGAGGCGTCGGTGATCTCGCCGACCCTCCCGGAGCTGGCCGAGGCCCTCCCCGACGCCGGGCGGAGCAGCGTGCAGAGCCTCGTCACCGTCGGTTCGGTCGCCGGCATGGTGAGCACCGTCGTCGCCGGCGCGCTGACACTGGTGAACTGGAAGGCGGCGTTCTTCGTGCACGCCTTCAGCCTGGTCTGCCTCGTCCTCTTCGCCCGGTTCATCCCCGAACCGCCCGCCCACACCCCCGCCGACGAACCCGCTGCCGGTTCGCGGCACCGTGGCACTGCGTCTCCGTGGACGTCCGGATCACCGCAGCGATCACGCTGGTCCCCACGGCGGCCTTCCAGGGCGTCTTCGTCTCGATGCCGCTCGCCTTCGTCAGCGGGAAGGACCTGACGACCTCGGCGACGACCTCGCTGCTGCTGACGGTTTCCTCGCTGCCCGCGGTCGCCGTCGGCCTGGTCCTCGCTGCCCGAGGTCGCCGTCGGCCTGGTCCTCGCTGCCCGAGGTCGCCGTCGGCCTGGTCCTCGCTGCCCGAGGTCGCCGTCGGCCTGGTCCTCGGCCCCGTGGTCCGCCGGCTGCGCGCGTGGACCGGTGCCGTGGCGGCCACGGTCCTCGCCGTCGCCGAGCTCGCGATGTGCGGCGCGGACAGCGCTCCGGTTGGTTTCGCCGCGGCCGCGCTCGCCGGCACCGGTTTCGGCTGCTTCACGCCCTTCGTCATCACCACGACTAACGACCGCGCCACGCCGCGCACGTCGGCGATGGCCACCGCGCTGGTGTTCGCCGGGGCCTCGATCGGAGGTGCCGCCGCGCCGTACTACTTCCGCACTACTTCCGCGTCTTCGGTGAGCTGACGGGGAACACCAGTGCGACGCACCAGTTGCTCGTCTCGGCGGTCATGCTTGTCGTCGTCGCGCTCGATGTCGTGGTGGCCCGGTGGTTTCTTCAAGCGAAGACGATGGTCTGGTTGCCAGCGCGGATGACGCCGTCCTCGCTGTGTCGGGCCACGGCGCGCGAGAGGGCCGCCCGCTCGAGGTCCGCGCCGCGCCGCTGCAGGCGGGCAGGAAGGAGTGGTGGATGTTGATGATCGGCACGCCCACCTGGTCGATGAAGTCGCCGGCGAGGATCCGCACGTACCGCGCCAGGACGACGAAGTCGACGTTGCCGCGCAGCGGGCGCAGCCGCTCTGCCTCGGCGGCGGACCTGTCCGGCCCTGTGGAGGGGACGTGGAAGAAGGGGATGCCGAAGGAAGAAGGGGATGCCGAAGGAGCGCACGTCCTCGGCCAGGTCCGGGTGGTTGGAGATCACCATGGACACCGTGACGGGCAGCTCGCCCCGGCGGTGGCGCCAGAGCAGGTCCAGGAGGCAGTGCTCGGACTTCGAGGCGAAGATCGCCACCCGCTTGGGCACCGAGAGGTCGCGCACGGTGCACTGCAGGTCGTAACCGAGCACCAGACGCTCCTGCAGGTCCTCCTGCAGCCGGGGGAGGGCGACCTCGAGGTTGTCCAGGCTGAAGACCGTGCGCTGGTAGGACCGCCCGCCCTGGGGGTCGTCGGAGTACTGGTTCAGGGAGGCGATGTTCGCGTCGTGCGCGCTGAGAACCGAGGCGACGATCCCGGTCCGGTCCGGCCCGTGCACGATCGAGCAGGCCAGGTTCTCGCCGCCGGCGGCACCGGTGCGCGCGGTCGGGTTGCGGGCGGAGGTTCGGGTGGCGGTCTGGGTGGTGGTCACTGCCGTGCCCCTGGGAAGTCGTCGATCCACTCGGACGTGGCCTTCAGGCCACCGAAGGTGTAGAAGTGCAGGCCCAGGTCGCCGTGGCGTTCAGGCGCGTAGCGCTCGGCCAGGGCCCGGATGAAGGTGTCCGGTCCGGCGGTGCCCACGAGGTTGGTGATGGAGAAGCCGTACTTCTTCGCGATGCCCGCACTGGTGCCGACACCGAAGCGCTTGGCGTAGCTGAGCAAGCGCCGGATCCCGGCCGGGCCGGGCACGCCGATGCGCACCGGCAGGTCGATGCCCCGGGAGCGCACCGCCTCCAGCCAGGTGAAGACCGGGTCGACGTCGAAACCGAACTGGGTGATGACGTTGCCGGCGAGCCCCTGCTCGCGCAGGGCGGCGGCCTTGCTCTCGATGGCCTGCCACAGGACGGGGTCGGTGATGTCCGGGTGGCCTTCGGGGTAACCGCTGACGCCGACGTGGCGGACGTCGTGCTGCTGCAGCAACCCCGAGCGGATCACCGCCAGGGAATCCGCGTATGGCCCCGCAGGGGTCGGCGGGTCGCCGCCGACGACGAAGACGTCGTTGCTGGCACCGACCTGCTGCAGCGCGTCCAGGAACGTCTGCAGCTCGTGGGCGGACTGCAGCCGGCGCGCGGAGACGTGTGGCACGGGGACGAAGCCGCAGTCGCGGACGGCCCGCGCCGCCGCGACACGCATCTGCAGGTCCTCGTTGGCCAGGTAGGTGACGTTGATCCGCGTGCCGGGCGGGATCGCGGCACGAGCCTCCTGCAGCTGGCGGACGTCCTTGCCCGTCATCTCGAGGGAGAAGTCCTGCAACAGGTCGTGCTGTGCTGCGCCGGGTTCGGGGTGAACTGCTTCCACGATGCTCCTCGGGTGGTCCTGGTGGCGCGACCGGTCCGGCCGGTGGTGCGGACGGCACCTGCGGTCCGCGGCGGCGACCGGCCGGGCGAGCCGGCGCTCAGGCGTTGCGCCGGTACTGGTCCCGTGCGTACTGATCGTAGGGCGCGTCCTTGACCGCCGTCGCCCCGGACCAGTCACCAATGAACTCGTACCCGGCCTGACCGGCCATGCCGTGCCGCAGGGCCTTCAGCCGCTGACCGGCGAGCGACACGGGGGTCGAGTGGAAGAACTTGGTCTCCGGCAGCGGGCCGCCGAAGGCGCGCTCGACGAGCTCCTGGGCCAGGGGGCCCTGGACCTGGTAGCGGAACAGGCGCGGCGGCCCTCCCCCCGGACGGAATCGGGAGTCGGGGTCGGTCTCGAAGGTGACGTCGTGACCGCCGGTCTGCGCGTGGTACTTCACCCAGTTCTGGGCGGCCGGCACTCCGGTGAGGGTGTAGCTGTTCTCACCGTTGCGCATGAGGATGCCGTCGCTGATGATGAAACCGCGACTGGTCACCGGGACGAACTGCTTGGCCTGCCCGATCGCGAACTTCTCGTAGTTGTTGGCGCTGACGGACGCCGGCGCGTCTTCCTCGCCGGCATGTCGCTGACCGTCCTGGGGGCCGTGATCGCCGGCCTGGCCGGCACGGCCGAGGGTTCCGCCGCCGTCCACGCCCTGTGGGCCGGTCAGGCGGTGTCCGGGCTCGGCGCGGGCGCGCTGCTGCCGACGACCCTGGCCCTGATCGCCCACGCAGTGCCGGACCCTCGCCGGCGCGGGCGCTACGTGAACGCCTGGGCCACCGGCATCGTCGTCGGCCTGGCCCTGGGGCCCCTGCTGTCGGGCACCATCCTGCGGTACCTGGACTGGGGGTGGATCTACGCGCCCACCGGGGCGCTGGCCGCCCTGGCCGCCGCCGCCGCCCTGGTGGCGCTGCCGGAGTCGAAGGCCCCCGCGGGCCGCCACCTGGACTGGACGGGGCAGGTGCTGGCCACCGTCACCGTCTCGATCTACGGGGTCATCGAGGGTGGCGAGCACGGCTGGACCTCGGTGCCGTGCCTGGTCGCGCTCGGCCTCGCCGCGATCGCCCTGGTGGCCTTCGTCGTCGCGGAGTCCCGCTCGGCGGCCCCGCTGATGGAGCTGAGCCTGTACCGCAACGGCCAGTTCACCGCCGCCGGCGTGTCCGCGCTCATCGCCCTGTTCTCCATCGTGGGCACGGCCTTCCTGCTCAGCCTGTTCCTCGGCTACACCCAGCGGCTGAGCCCGCTGGGCATCGGCCTGCGGTTGCTGTTCACCGCCGGCGTCTCGGCGCTCGTCAACCCCCTGGTCGGCGCTCTGATGTCGCGCGTGCGACCGCTGGTCCTGCTGGGCCTCGGCATGTTCCTGTCGGCGGTCGCTCTGCTGCTCATCGGTGCGATCGACGAGACGACGGGTTTCGCCGACGTCGTCTGGCGTCTCGCGGTGTTCGGGGTGGCGATGTCGTTCATGCTCACCCCCGTCTCGGTGGTCGCCATCAACGCCGTGCCCTGGCGGTCGGCCGGTGCGGCGGCGGCCACGAACACCGCCCTGCGCCAGTACGGCGGCGCCCTGGGCCCCGCGGTCCTCGGGGTGGTGTTCAACGGGCGGATCGGCGCCGGGGCGTCTCCCGCCTCCGCGCTGAGCACCGCGCTGCTGGTGAACGTCGTCCTCGTCCTGGCAGCCGGCGCTCTCTGCGTCGTCGTCGCCGTCCGTCGCCGGGAGGGCGCACCCCGCGGCAGGTAGGTGAGCAGGACCGCGAAGACGGGCGGAGCCCGCGAAAACGCCTCCCCGGTGGCGGGACCGAGGTCCCGCCAC